>DVHA01000112.1 GCA_018712425.1 Candidatus Faecivivens stercoravium
TCGGTGTGACGGGAATGGGGGACGTAAAAGGTCTCGTCAAACCCCCGCACCAGCGGGTGGTAAGGCAGCAGCACATGGTGGGGGAAAATCCCGAACATCTTCCGGGGCAGGTCGTATTTCGGCACCCCGTAGTGGTAGTAAAGCCCCGCCTGGGCCCCCCAGCAGATGTGGAAGGTGGAATAGACATGGGACTTTGACCACTCAAAGATATAGCAGAGTTCCGGCCAGTAGTCGACCTCCTCAAAGGGCATCTGTTCGACCGGCGCACCGGTGATAATCATTCCGTCGAAGTAGTCGTTTTCGACCTCCCCAATCGTCTTGTAAAACTTTAGGAGGTGTTCCTCGGAGGTGTTGCGGGAGACATGGGTCTCGGTCTGGAGCAGCTCGATGTCCACCTGTAAAGGCGAGTTGGAGAGCACCCGCAGCAGCTGGGTCTCGGTCTCGATCTTTTTGGGCATCAGGTTTAAAATCGCGATTTTCAGCGGCCGGATATCCTGATGGGAGGCGCGCTCCTCGTTCATCACAAAAATATTCTCCCGCCGCAGCTGGGAATTGGCCGGCAGCGAGTTGGGTATATTGATCGGCATGGGCAGCACCTCCGGAGATTCTTGTATTTTATTATAGCAAAGTTTTCCCCGTCTTTCAATACGGCTGGCGGAATTTTTTCGGGAAGTGTCCATTATGCACGCACACATTTCCTTCTGTCAAAAAATATCCGAGAAATTTTTTTGTCGCTTGACCATTAAAACGTACCGAGCGACCCAGGCATTTTCGAAGACCGGCCTCCCACGGCCGGTCTCATGCGGTAGGTACGGGCATCTCACACCGCGTCGAACAGCGGGTCCAGGGCTCGCGAGAGTCCTGGTCCATCCAAGTGAAACTTGGTCGCTGCCTTAAGGGCAGCGAAACAAACACTACCTACCATACAGACAAAAATCGATTTCCGTGAAAAATATTCCAAACCTATTGACAAACCGGCTTTCGTCTGGTAAAATAAGGATGTTTTCAGATGGTAGCACTTTACCATAGTAGCAGAATAAAATTCAAATGGTTATAAAGGATGGGATACCCTATGACAAAGACCTTCTCCCGCATCGCTTCGCTGGCCCTCGCGGCCCTCCTCTCCGCCTCCCTCGCCGGCTGCTCAGCCGCCAGCGCCGACACCGAAGGGGGCCGCCTCGCTGAGATCAAGGAACGGGGCGTCTTACAGGTCGCGACCGAGCCCTATTTCGCGCCGAACGAGTTCATCGACCCCACCAAGGAAGGGGACGAGCGGTATGTCGGTTCGGACATCGAGCTGGCCCAGGCGATCGCCGATGAGATCGGGGTCGAGCTGGAAATTGTCCCGCTGGAGTTCTCGGCGGTGCTGGCCTCGGTCACCAGCGGCAAATACGACCTCGCGATTTCTGCCCTGGCCTGGACGCCGGAACGGGGCGAGCGGATGGAGATGAGCATCGGCTACCACTTCGACGAGGAATCCCTCTACACCGTCCTGGTGCGGGAGGAGGACGCGGCGAACTACACCTCGATCGAGGATTTAAAAGGAAAGAAGGTCGTCTGCCAGTCGGGTTCCCTCCAGGAACAGCTGATTAAGGACGCGATGGACGTAAGCGAACTGGATGAGCTCCTCTACGTCTCGGCGACGACCGACGGCTACCTGATGGTCTCGGAGGGCAAGGCGGACGCCTGCGTCTGCGCCAGCGCCAACGGCGAGCTGTATGCCGAGGCCAACGGCGGCCTGACCATCCTCCCCGACGCCATCAACTTCCCGGTGGCCGACGAATACGCCGGGACCCGGGTCGGCGCGCCGAAGGGCGAGACCGAACTGATTGAGGTGGTCAATTCGGTCATCGAGGAGCTCAACGAAAGCGGCCAGTACAACGAATGGTACGACGAATACGCCGAATATGCCGGAACCCTCGGCCTCGACTGACCCGGGAGGATAAAACCTTATGTTAAACGACATCATCGACCTGCTCGGCAGTTACGGGAACGTCTACCTCGCCGGGCTGTGGGGCACCTTATGGATTTCCTTTGTGACGGTGGTGGCGGGGACGCTCCTCGGCGTCGTCCTGGCGGCCGTCAAGCTCTCCCGCATCCGGGTGCTGGAAATCATCATCGACATCTATATTGAAATCATCCGCGGGACGCCGGTCCTTTTGCAGCTCTACTTCTTCTGGCTCTTCCTGCCGGACGTCCTCCATCTGGACCTAAGCAACACCACCTGCGTCGTCATCGCGCTGATTGTCAATTCCAGCGCCTACATCGCCGAAATCATCCGGGCCGGCATCCAGGCGGTCGACATCGGCCAGACCGAAGCGGCCAAAAGCCTCGGGATGAGCGATTTCCACTGCCTCACCCGGATTATCCTCCCCCAGGCGGTCAAGAACATCCTGCCTGCGCTGGGCAACGAGTTTATCGCGATGATCAAGGAGACGTCGCTGGCCTCCACCTTCTTTGTGCCGGAGCTGATGACCGCCTACCGGACGGTCCAGTCCTCCACCTACCTGTCGGTGCCGTCGCTGTTGATTTCGGGGCTGATTTACCTCGTCATCAACTTTATCCTGTCCCGGCTGGTCAAACTGTTGGAAAAGAGGTTGAGAGCAAGTGACTGATACCGTACTGATTCACGTCGAGGACTTAAAAAAGCGGTTCGGCAGGCTGGACGTCCTAAACGGCATCACCGAGGACATCCGCGAAGGGGAGGTCGTCTCGATCATCGGCCCCTCCGGCGGCGGGAAATCGACCTTCCTCCGCTGCCTGAACCTTCTGGAAAAGCCGACGTCCGGCAAAATTGTCTTTGAGGGGATAGAGCTCACCGGCAAAAAGGTAAACCTCGACCTCCACCGGCAGAAGATGGGGATGGTCTTCCAGCATTTTAACGTCTTCCCCCATTTAACCGTCCTCGAAAACATCACAATCGCCCCGACCCTTGAGAAAAAGGTCCCGAAGGCGGAGGCGGAACAGAAGGCGATGGAACTGCTAAAGATGGTCGGCCTCGAAGACAAGCGGGACGAGTACCCCCGCAAGCTTTCCGGCGGCCAGAAGCAGCGGCTGGCGATTGTCCGGGCGATGGCGATGGAGCCGAAGGTCATCCTATTCGACGAGCCGACCTCCGCCCTTGACCCCGAGATGGTCGGGGACGTCCTGGACGTCATCAAGCGGCTGGCCCGGTCGGGCATGACCATCGTCATCGTCACCCACGAGATGGGCTTTGCCAGGGAAGTTTCCGACCGGGTGCTGTTCATGGACGGCGGCGTCATCGCCGAAAAGGGCACGCCGGAAGAGATCTTCGGCAATCCCAAGCAGCCCCGGACGATTGAGTTTTTAAGCAAGGTGCTGTGAGAAGCATTTTTTGGGTGCTGCGCACGTTATGCTGGAAGGCGGAGAAGCTGTGGGCAGTTTCGGAAGTACGGGAAGTGGGTGCCTGCCAAGGAGCTCTGCTCCTTGGATTCTCGCGATTTTTTGAAAAAAATCGAGTAAAACTTTTTTGATCTTCCCCCGTTTTTGCGTAATTCTGGTGCCAGCGCCGATTTTTACGTTTTTATCTTTTGATGAAAGAAGGTTTCACGATGAATACGACCTTTTCCTACGACCGTTATTGGAGGTTCGAGGATCTGACCGCCAACCTGAAGGTTCTGGCGGAACGGTATCCGGAGCTGTCCAAGCTGGAAAGCCTTGCCAAAACACCCGAGGGGCGGGACATCTGGGCGATGACCATCACCGACCCGTCCACCGGCCCCGCCGCCGGCAAGCCCGCCTTTTATGTCGACGGCAGCCATCATGCGGGCGAAGTGACCGGTTCGATGTCGGCGGCCTATTTTGCCGACTTCCTGCTGACCAACTCGGGTACCAGCCGGGTCGGGAAGCTGCTGCGGGACTACACTTTCTACGTCCTGCCGCGGATTTCCCCCGACGGCGCGGAATACTACCTCACCACCCCCGACCGGGTGCGGAGCGTCAACCGCCCCTACCCCTGCGAGCAGCCGCTCCCCGGCCTCCGGGCCGCCGACATGGACGGCGACGGGGTCATCCGCTCGATGCGGGTGAAGTCCCCCTACGGGATGTGGAAGGTATCGCCCATCGACCCCCGCCTGATGGTCCAGCGGAAGCCGGACGAGACCGAAGGGGAGTTCTACAACGTCTACCCGGAAGGGTATATCGAAGGGTACGACGGCCTGGAAATCAACGAAGCCCCCTCCCCCTACGGCAGCGACTTCAACCGCAACTACCCGATTGCCTGGGCGCCGGAATCCGGCCAGAAGGGCGCCGGCATCTATCCCCTCTCCAACATCGAAACCCGGACGGTCGCCGACTTCATCATCGGACACAAAAACATCGGCAGCGTCATCACCTTCCACACCTGGGGCGGGATGTTCCTCTTCCCTCCCGGATTCATCCCTTCCAAAAAGGCTGACCCGGAGGATATGGCCCGCTACCATGAAATCGGCAAAATCGCCACCGAAGAGACCGGATACCCGGTCGTCAACCTCTTCGACGAGTACACCCCCGAAGGGGAGGACATCTCGTCCGGTGCGATGGACGACTGGTGCCACTTTGACCGCGGCATCCCGGCCTACACAATCGAATGCTGGGATTTAAAGCCCCGGGCCGGCATCCCCCACGTCTGGCCGCAGCCCGCCTCCCTGACCCCCGACGAGCAGACGGAGGAGATGGCGAAACTGATGAAATGGAACGACGAAAACCTGGACGGCGAAGGTTTCTCCGGCTGGACGCCGGCAGTCCATCCCCAGCTGGGGTTTGTCGAGTACGGCGGGTTTGACTACAAGTTCATGTTCCAGAACGCCCCGCCGAAGTTCCTGCGGCAGGAGGCCGAAAAGCACACCCGGTATATCCTCCGGGCGGCCACCCTGCTGCCGAAGGTCACGGTCGACCGGGTGGATGCCCGCAAACTGGGCGAAGGGGTCTATGAGGTGACGGCGGTCGTCGGCAACCTCGGTTACCTCCCCACCTACCTGACCAAAGAAGCATTGAAACTGGGCGTCGATTCGCCGGTCAAGGTATGCGTCTCCCTCCCGGCCGAAGGCGGCAGCACCCGGGAAATCGGGCATTTGCAGGGCCGCTCAAACGTCCAGACTTCCTTCGGCGCGTTCGGGTTCTCGACCCGTTCGGAACAGCAAAGGGCGGTCAAATGGATTGTCCGGGCAGAAGCCGGGAGCCGGTACACCGTAAGGGTTGAATCGAAGACCGGCGGCTGCGCCGAGATGACCAAAACCCTGGCATAACATACAAAAAGGCTTCACCTATTTTGTGTAGGTGAAGCCTTTTCATTTGCAAACCAATAACGCAAAAATCGGCGCTGGCGCCAAAGCCACGAAGAAACGGGGGAAGTCAAAAAAGTTTTACTCGATTTTTTTCAAAAAATCGCGGGAGTGGAGAGGGCAGAGCCCTTTCCCAGGCTCCCACTTCCCGTACTTCCGAAACTGACCACAGCTTCTCCGCCCAAAGCGAAGTGTGCGCAGCACTCAAAAAATAATCCAAAATATTTTTCCCCTACACTCCTCACCGCCGCTTCGCCAGGTAATCCTGGACCCGGCCGGTCATCCAGCCGCCCAAGAGCCCGATGAGGACCCCGGCCACCGAACCCGAGATCAGCAGCACCGGGAAATAGTACCAGACGCTCTCGGTTTCCAGCACCGCCATCGCCACCAGCAGCTGGCCGATATTGTGGGCAACGCCGCCGCAGACGCTGACCCCGACGGTGCCGAAGACTTTTTTCCGGGAGAGGATGGCCATGACGGCAAAGCTGAATAGCCCGCCCGCCAGGCTGTACAGCATACTGAGCAGCCCGCCGAAGGTGAGCCCCGAAAGGACAATCCGGACGACCGAAATGACAAACGCCCCCTTCAAATCGAGGGTGTAGAGCGCGATCACCACCACGAGGTTGGCCAGTCCCAGCTTGACCCCCGGTATCCCGAGGGTAACCGGCACCAGGCTCTCGACGTAGGAGAGGATAAAAGCGAGGGCTGTGAGCATCCCATAAAGGGCGACCCGGCGGGCCTTACTGTTACGCGACCCCATCGACATCCCCCTCTTCCCCGCCGCGGATGGTCACGACCACCCGGTTGGGCAGGCAGATGATGCTCTCCCCGTCCCGGGAGACCGCCCGGTGGCGGACGCAGACCCCGTCGGGGCAGCTGGCGGAAGTGATATCCGCCTCCCCGTCCCGGATGACGAGGGTGTTTTCACCGCCGTCATAGCCTTCAATGACCATTTCGGCGTCCTCCGCGAGGGGCAGCTCCGCCACCACCTCCCCGTCGACCGCCACTTCGGCAATCCCCCCTGCCGCGGCCGGCCGGAACTGCCACCAGGCAAGCAGGATAAGCCCGATAACCAGAAAGACGGCCAGCAGGACCAGGTCCCGCCGGCCGATTAACTTCCGCTTTTCCATCAGCCCATCATCTGTTCGGTGACATACCGGTAGGCGTCGTCGATCGCCTGAATCACGGCGTTGGACGAATAGGTCGCGCCGGTCCAGCCGTCAACCTTCGAGCCGACGCCCGAATCGGTCGACGAGAGGACCGGGAAAAGCCGGCCGGTAAACCGGGAGGTGTAGGATTCCTTACTGATGTTGTCGCCGTAGTATTCGGTTTCATCCTGGGAGACGACCTCGATGCCGGCGAGCAAAGTCGCGTCGGCCGAGATGGTCGA
>DVHA01000113.1 GCA_018712425.1 Candidatus Faecivivens stercoravium
CGACGATGCGGTCGAAATCCGCAAGGTTTCGGGCAAGCGTCTGATCGGCACCTCCCCCAACAACATCCGCCACTTTATGGAGCTCCGCGGCGTCGGCATCATCAACGCGAGACGCCTGTTCGGTATGAGCGCGGTCAAGACCAACGAAAAGATCGATATGATCGTCCACCTTGAACAGTGGAACCCCGAAAAGGTCTACGACCGGATGGGGATGGAGACCGAATACACCGAGATGCTGGGGATTAAAATTCCGGCCCTGACCATCCCGGTCAAACCCGGGCGGAACCTCGCGGTCATCATCGAGGTCGCCGCGATGAACAACCGGCAGAAAAAGCTGGGCTACAACGCCGCCCGCGAGCTGCTCCAGAAGCTGGGGATGCCGGTCGAGCCGGACGACAGCGCCGAAGAGCTGGAAGACGACTGGGATTATTGATCTTTGTAAATATCCTGTTAAAATACGCCCTTTCCCTTGACTTTTGCGAGGAAAATGGGGTATACTGACTTTGTAAGAAAATCAAATATCTGCCGCTGCGGAGATTCAGGCTAAAAGGCTCATGAACCGTCCCGCAGCGGCTTTTTTGCGGAAAGGAGCTTTTTATGCGCACAGACCTGCTCATCATCGGCGCCGGCCCGGCCGGCATCTTTACCGCTCTCGAACTCCTCCGGAAGGGCAGCCGGAAACGGATCACCATCGTGGAAAAGGGGCAGCCGGTGGAAAAACGCCACTGCCCGAAGGACAAAACCGGGCACTGCATGAACTGCAAGCCCTACTGCCACATCACCACCGGCTTTTCGGGGGCCGGCGCCTTTTCGGACGGCAAGCTCTCCCTCTCCTATGAGGTGGGCGGCGACCTGCCGGACCTCATCGGGGCGGGCTTGACCCAGCAGCTGATCGAATATACCGACCAGATCTACCTTGAATTCGGCGCCGACACCCGGGTCGAAGGGGTGAGCGCCCCCGACAAGGTCAAGGAGATCCGCAAGCGGGCAATCAAGGCCGGCCTTAAGCTGGTCGACTGCCCGATCCGCCACCTCGGCACCGAAAAGGCCCAGGACCTCTACCTCGCGATTGAAAACTACTTGCGGGAGAAGGGGGTCGAGCTGCTGTTTGGCTGGGCATGTGAAGACCTGATGATCGAAAACGGCCGCTGCGTCGGGGCGTTCCTGCGGAAGGGGGACGAGACCGCCGAATACCGGGCGGAAGAGACGGTCGTCGCCGCCGGGAGAAGAGGGGCCGACTGGCTGGAGCGGGTCTGCGCCGAACACGGCGTCGCCCACCAGCCCGGCACCGTCGACATCGGCGTCCGGGTTGAGGTCCGGAGCGAAGTGATGGAGTTTGTCAACGAGGTGCTCTACGAGTCCAAACTGATCGGCTATCCCCATCCCTTCAAGAACAAGGTCCGCACCTTCTGCCAGAACCCCGGCGGCTTTGTCAGCCAGGAAAATTACGACAACGGCCTCGCGGTCGTCAATGGCCACTCCTTCAAGGGGAAGAAATCGGAAAACACCAACCTCGCGATCCTCTGTTCCCACAACTTCACCATCCCCTTCAACCAGCCGATTGCCTACGCCCAGAAGGTGGGCGAGCTGACCAACATGCTGGGGGACGGCCATATCCTCGTCCAGCGGTACGGCGACATCCTCGACGGCAAGCGAACCTGGGAGAAGGAGCTCTCCCGTTCCAACGTCCGCCCGACCCTCCCCGACGCCGTCGCCGGGGACATTACCGCCGCGATGCCCTACCGGGCGATGACCAATATCCTCGCCTTTATCCAGGCGGCCGACCAGGTGGTGCCGGGGTTCGCGGCGCCCGAGACGCTGCTCTACTCCCCCGAGCTCAAGTTCTACTCCAACAAGGTCCGGATGGACACCGATCTAAACACCAGCGTAGAGGGGCTCCACTGCCTCGGGGACGCCTCCGGCTGGACCCGCGGGCTGATGATGGCGTCGGTCATGGGGGTGCTGATGGGCCGGAAGCTGGCCGAAAGGGAAGGGCTGTAAAATCTTCGTAAACCGCTGGCAGGGGGCAGAGGGCTATGGTATAATAAAGACAGATTTTGTGGGCAGGAGGTTTTTCTTATGCAAAACGGCTTAATCCTCTTCCAGTCAAAATACGGGGCCGCCCGCCGCTACGCCGGCTGGCTGGCGGAAGCGACCGGTTTTCCACTTTGTCCGGCGAAGGATGTGGAAAAGTCCGCCCTTTCCGGTGCGGATCCGGTCATTCTGGCCGGCGGCATCTACGCTTCCGGCGTCGCGGGGATTCAGGTCCTGCGGAAAAACCAGGAACTGCTCCGGGGGAAGCGCTGCGCGATTCTGGCGGTGGGGGCGTCCCCCGCCGACCCGGCGACGATTGAGACGGTGCGGAAATTGAACCTGAAGGAGGACCTCGCGGCGGTCCCGTTTTTCTACGCCCGCGGGGCCTGGGATCTGCAGAAGATGTCCTTCGCCGACCGGACCCTCTGCAAAATGCTGCAAAAGTCGGTCGCGAAAAAGGACCCCGCCTCCCTGGAGCCCTGGGAACAGGCGCTTTTGGAGGCGGCGGGCGGGACGGCCGACTGGACCGACCGGGAATACCTCCAGCCGCTGCTTCGCTGGATCCGGCAAGGCGAATAAAGAAAAACCGCTTCCTCTTAACGGAAGCGGTTTTTGCGTTTAACAAGCGGGGGCTTCTGCCGCAGAGACGGCGGCGCAGCCTTTTAACTGGACATCCCCTCCCTGGTGGTGATGGCCGCGTCTGGCGCCAGGACAGCTGCGGGGCAAAAAAAGAGGAGGGCCAATAGAAGGCAGAGCCATATTCCCGCCGGGATGCCCCATCGGCGGACCGCGGTTTTCACGTTCATGAATTGCATCAAAATCCCCCTTTCGGGAAAGGATGAAATCCCTGTCTTATATCCGCCCGTCCAACAGCGGGATGACCGCCGCGAGGTTTGCCGCCTCGCCGGAGAGGATCTCCCGCAGCCTTTCGTCCGGCGGGGTCAGGTCGGGCACCATGACGGCGGCGCAGCCCGCCCGCCAGGCCGAGAGGATGCCGTTCGGCGAATCCTCCAGGGCGACGCAGCTGCCGGGCGCTTCCCCCAGTTCCTTGCAGGCGAGGAGATAGACATCCGGCATCGGCTTGCCGTTTTCGACCATCCGCGTGCTCAAAATCCGCCCGATGTAGGGGAAAAGCCCCACCTCCCGGAGATACCCTTCCGCCCGGACGAGGTCGGTGGCGGTGGCGACGGCTGTCGGGACGCCCTTTTCCCCCAGCCAGCGGAGCAGTTCCGCCGCCCCCTTTTTCGGCTGTAGGCCCTCGGTGCGGATTTTTTCGGCGACCAGTTCCTTCCGCCG
>DVHA01000114.1 GCA_018712425.1 Candidatus Faecivivens stercoravium
GTCTTGCTTCGCAAGCCCTTAGAAAATTGTTTGCGGGCCGTACGGCATGGCCCGCATTTCGTGCAAAGCACGAAACCACAATTTTCTGAGGTACCAGCCTTTCTGGAAAGCGGGCGATATACTGCAACGGAGAAGAAGCGCACAACCTGTGAAAAAGCGCGGTTTCCCGCCTGCGGGAAATGCCGGCCACGCCGTATGGCCGGCAAGCGGTTTTTCAGGTGTCCGGATTTTATCCGGACACCTGGGCTCATGCCCTCTCCACTCCCGCCAGCCCTTTAAAAAGGGCTGGATCCTAAACTTTTTACGTCGCCCCGTGGCACGCAAACCGGGTTTTCCTGCCGCACATGGGGTTTACCCCTGCGCCGCCTGAAAACGTAATAACGTCCCGGCATAATTTTAAATGGAGAAATGCGAAGCATTTTCATCCATAACTTTTTACTCTTTACTCTTCACTTTTCACTCAGTTCTTTCCGCTTTCTGCCGCCATCTCGTCGATCTGCCGTTTCAGCACCGCGTGTTCCGGCTTTTGCAGCCCGGGGTCTGCCTGCAAAATCTCCGCGGCGGCGGCCTGTGCCTTCGCGAACAGGGCGGTATCTTCCAGCAAATCCGCGAGCCCGAGCGATGGCATCCCGTGCTGCCGGTAGCCGAAGAAGTCCCCCGCTCCCCGGAGTTTTAAGTCCTCCTTGGCAATGACGAAGCCGTCGCAGGTCTCCTTCATGACCTTCAGCCGCCGTTTGTTGTCCTCCCCGTCGTTGTCCGAGAGGAGGATGCAGGTGGACTTTTTGTCCCCCCGGCCGACCCGGCCTCTGAGCTGGTGGAGCTGGGAGAGGCCGAACCGCTCGGCGTTCTCGATTAAAATGATGGTGGCGTTCGGGACGTCGACGCCGACCTCGACGACGGTCGTCGCGACCAGCAGCTGCACCTTCCCGGCGGCGAAATCGGCCATGACCGCCTCCTTCTCGTCCGGCTTCATCCGGCCGTGGAGGAGGCCGACGGTGTAGCCCTTGAAGATGCCCTCCGCCAGTTCGTCCCGGTAGGCGGTGGCGGCGGCGGCCGAGACGGCGTCGCTCTTATCGATCAGCGGGCAGACGATATACCCCTGTTCCCCCCGGTCGAGGTGGGCGCGGATATAGGTGAGCGCCCGCTCCCGCTTATCCGAGTGGACGGAAAAGGTCTCGATCGGCTGCCGGCCGGCAGGGAGCTCGTCGATGACCGAGATGTCCAGGTCGCCGTAGACGATCAGCGCCAGCGTCCGGGGGATGGGTGTCGCCGACATGACCAGCACATGGGGGTGGTCCCCCTTCTCCCCCAGCATCTGCCGCTGGTGGACGCCGAAGCGGTGCTGTTCGTCGGTGATGACGAGGCCGAGGCGGTGGAAGGCGGTCGCCTCCTGCACGAGGGCATGGGTGCCGGCGACCATCTGGATTTCGCCCCGTTCGATTGCCTCCCGCATGGCCGTCTTCTGCTTCGGGCTGAGCGACCCGGTCAGCAGCCCGACCTTCACCCCCATCGGTTCGAGGAATTTCCGCAGGGTCTTTTCATGCTGGGCGGCCAAAATCTCGGTCGGGGCCATCAGCGCCGCCTGGTACCCCTTCTGGATGGCGGCGTAGGAGACGGCGGCCGCCACCAGCGTCTTGCCGGAGCCGACGTCCCCCTGTAACAGCCGGTTCATCGGGTAGGGGGAGGCCATATCCCGCAGGATTTCGGCGATGACCCGCTTCTGTGCGCCGGTGAGGGGGAACGGGAGGCTTTTGACGAAGGGTTTGAGGTCAGGGCGCTGCACCCGCACCCGGGTCTTCTCCCGGCCGCGGCCCTTCAGGAATTTGAGGGCCAGTGTCAGCCGCAGCAGCTCCTCGAAGGCGAGGCGGTCGCGGGCGGTTTCCATCTGTTCCTGGCTTTCGGGGAAGTGGATTTCCTGCACCGCCTGCCGGAAGCCGATGAGGCCGTATTCCGCCCGGACGGCATCGGGGATCGGGTCGGGGAGGCCGGGGAGGGCCCTTGCAATCGCGTCCTGGACATTTGTCTGCACCATTTTGCTGGACAGCCCCTCGGTCAGCGGGTAGACCGGCCGGAGGGTGGCCGCCTCGCCGGGGGAGAGGTAGGTCTGCATCGCGAGGCTGCCGGCATTGCCCAACCGGTTCCATTTCCCGGCGAAGATGTAGGTTTCCCCCACATGGACGCCGTAATAGGCGTACTCATTGTTGAAGATAGTGACGGTGAAGTTCTGCATCCCGTCGGTGACGGTCAATTTATAAAGGACCATCCCCCTGCGGATATAGGCCGGGGGGAGCTTCCGGAGGATTTTCCCTTCGATGACGGCGGGTTCCCCGTCCCGGCACTCGGCCGCCATTTTGGGGGAGGTGAAGTCCTGGTAGCTGCGGGGGTAGAAGGTGAGGAGGTCAGAAACCGTCTCAATCCCCAGCTTCTGATAAAGGGCCGCCCGTTTTGGCCCGACGTTTTTCAGTTCGGTCACCGGCGCGTCCGGCGGCAGCATTTCCCCGGTAATTTTTTCCATCCTGGTTTCCCCTCCTTTCCCGGAAATCCGATAGCAGCGGGTTTTTCCGGCATTTTTGCCGCAGATTCTCCCCGCTGGCAATCCATCCCATCCTCTTGCGTGATACCCCATGGATATGGTAGGATATACACATCCAGGGGAAAAACGGCTCCAGCCGGCCGGAACCCTTTCTCCGTTTTTTGACAGTCATTATTATACCACAAATTCCGCCTGCTGAACAGCCCGGGATTTCCTTCATTTCGGAAGGCTTAAGAAAACTTCCGATTGATTCGCTACCATATCGGGGAAGCACTCACCCCAAAGCCTCCCTCTCCGAGGGAGGTGGCGCGAATGCGCCGGAAGGAGTGGCGTTATAAGCGAAGCGCAAAACGCCCATAACTGCTTTTACGGCATCCCGCTGTCGCGTTTATGCCGACTCCTTCAGTCCGCTTCGCGGCCAGCTCCCTCAAAGAGGGAGCCTGTTGAGGTCGTGCTTCTCTTAAAGCTTAGCGGATTTATAGGAAGTCTCCCCCTGGAAATATACCACCGAAAGGATTTTTGAAACCGATGAAGAAAACCATCCACCGCGCCCTCCTCGCCCTGTCGATGCTGGCGGCGCTCCTCCTGCTGATTCCGGCGCGGGCCGGGGCGGCGGAACTGCTGCGGCCCGGGAGCACCGGCTATTCTGTCCGGGTGCTCCAGACAAACCTCAAGGGCCTAGGCTACGGCGGGACGGTCACCGGCACTTTCGATGAGAAAACCCATGCCGCCGTCTACTGGTACCAGTCGTCCCGCGGCCTCGGCGTCGACGGGATTGCCGGGCCGGAGACCCAGAATACCCTGAAAGCCGACATGAAAGAGGTGCAGGAAGGCCTCAACACCCTCGGCTACTCTTCCGGAACCGCCGACGGCATCTACGGCGCCAATACCGCCTCCGCCATCACCCGCTTCCAGAAAGCGGAGGGCCTTTCGGCCGACGGCATCGCCGGGAGCCGCACCCGGTCGGCGCTGAAGCTGGCACTGGAAGAGGCGGAAAAAGAAGAAGAGGCCACAGAGACAGACAGCCTCGCCGCCTTTCAGCAGTACGCCCTTGCAAACTGGTCAGCCCCCATCCGGGCCAGCTTCCTCCCCGTCACCGGCGGCCGGACCTTCGGCTACCGCCGGTCGGACGGGCGGCAGCACGCGGCGATCGACTACTATGTCCATAACGGGGCCGGTACGCCAGTTTACGCGATGACATCCGGGACTGTCACCGGCGTCAGCACCACCTTCTACGCCGGGACCGGGGCGGTCACCGTCCAGAACACCGACGGCAGCGTCATCCGCTACGGCGAGATCAAAGCCGCCGTCAAAAACGGCGCGAAGGTCAAAAAGGGCCAGGTGATCGGCTACCTCGCCGCCAACACGGTTGACGGCGGGACGATGCTCCACCTGGAGCTTTACCGGGGGGACGCCTCCGGGCTGCTGACCCAGACCGGGAATACATCCTACACCTATGTTTCCGGGCGGTTCAACCGCCGGGCGGATTTGCTCGACCCCACCTTCCTGCTGGCGCTGTCGGAATAAGCGTCCACCTGCCGTCCACACCCTTAAGCGGGGTCAAAGCGCCCTTTTTGCTGAGCTCTGTCTCGCGGGAATGAACGTCGGCAAATCTGGGTCCAGGGGCCTGCGGCTCCTGGCAGAGTCCAGAGACAGAGTCTCTGGTCCATCCAAGTGAAACTTGGCGGATTCTTAAGGCAGAGCCTTAAGGAGGTCCCTTAAGGGGACCGATA
>DVHA01000013.1 GCA_018712425.1 Candidatus Faecivivens stercoravium
ATGACGATGCCGCAGCCGTGGTCGATGAACACCCCGGTCCCGATTTTGGCGCCGGGGTGGATCTCGACGCCGGTGCGGAATTTGGCGTACTGGGAAATCCAGCGGGCGAGGAAAAAGTGCTTGTGGTTATAAAGCCAATAGGCCGGACGGTGGAGCATGATCGCGTGGAGCCCGGAGTAGAGGAGCAGCACCTCGAGGGTGCCGCGGGCGGCGGGGTCGCGCTCCTTGACGGCGCGGATATCGGCGCGCAGGCGGTCTAACATATTCGGTTCCTTTCTGTCGGGAGTGGATGGGCCTTCAGCCCGTCAACACCCGAAGACCGCCGGTTTGAAGGTGGCAACCGGGCGGCGCTGGTTCCATATCGGCATCGTGCGCCTCCTGTGGGCCGGGGTGGGTTTTCGTCTGGTTCTTATCGTATGCGGGAAATAAAGATTTAGTTCCAGCGGTCGGGGAGCAGCTGCGCAAGCGTCTTGACCCCGCCCGGCAGCAGGACTTCGCAGGCGAGGTTTTCGTGGTTTAACTGGTAGAGGAGCTCCCGGCAGCGGCCGCAGGGCGGGACCGGGCCTTCCGCCTCCTTCCAGGCGACCAGCTTCACAATCCGGCTCTCCCCCGCCGCCACCATCGCGGCGGCGGCCGCGTGTTCGGCGCAGAAGCCCATCGAGCAGGGGGTATCGATGCAGACGCCGGTGTAGACGTTCCCTTTATCGGTCAGGAGCGCCGCCGCAACGCTTCCCGCCTCGGCGCTCTCCGAGAGGGCGCGGGGATAAGCGAGTTTTTCGGCGATTTTAGAAAGTTCGGTGAAATCCATGGGTTCTCCTTTACATCGAACCGGTGAAAACCTCCCGGTTCTGGATGAGGTATTCGGCGCCCGAGTAGATGGTGAGGGCGGCGCAGATCCAGATGAGGATGTTGCTGATCAGAGTAAGCGGCAGCGGGAAGGCGGGCACGCCAAAGCCGGAAATGGCCAGCAGCAGGAGGATGACGACGATCGAGACCATCGTCACCGCCGTCTTCACCTTCCCGGACTTGCCGGCGGCGATGACCTTTCCCTTGCTGGCGGCGACCATCCGCATCGAGCTGACGAGGAACTCCCGGGCCATCATGATGACGACGGCGACCGAGGAGGCCAGCCCCAGCTCGATAAATGCGATCAGCGCCGCGAAAACCAGCACCTTGTCGGCCACCGGGTCAAGGAACTTGCCGAAATCGGTAATCAGGTTCCGGCTGCGGGCGATATGCCCGTCGAGGGCGTCGGTGACCGAAGCGGCGGCGAAGACAATGAGCGCCCAAAGCCCATGATAGGGAATCGCGTCCACCAGAAGGAAGAGCAGGAAAAAGGGCACCAGAATGACCCGCAGGAGGGTCAGTTTGTTGGGCAGGTTCATCGTTTTACGCCTCCGTTTCCCCTGCCAGGCCCTCCGCCTCAGAATCCTCGGCGTTCTCGCCCAGCAGGTCGATGTCCATCATATCAGTCAGGCGAACCTGGAGGTATTCACCCATATAGGGGCGGCGGCTGGAGGTGAAGAAGATCTTGCCGTCGATCTCGGGGGCTTCGGCGGCGCTGCGGCCATAGTAGCACTCGGCGTACTTGTCCCAGCCCTCGACGACCACCGTGACGGCCGAACCCAGCCGCTTTTCGGCCTTCGCGATCGTGATGTTGTCCTGTTCCTGTTCGATGATCTCCGCCCGGCGGACCCGCTCGTCCGGGTCGACCTGGTTTTCCATCGCGCCGGCCTTGGTCCCCTCCTCTTCGGAGTAGGGGAAACAGCCGACATGATCAAACCGGATGTCCCGGACAAACTGGGCCAGCTTTTTAAACTGGTCTTTGGTTTCGCCCGGGAAGCCGGCGATCAGCGAGGTGCGGAGGACGACGCCCGGGATCTTTTCGCGGATTTTGCGGATGAGGGCCTTGTACTCCTTGCCGGAGCCGGGTCGGTTCATTGCTTTCAAAATGTCCGGGTCGCAGTGCTGCATCGGGATATCGAGGTATTTGACCAGCTTTTCCTCCGACGCGATCACGTCGATCAGCTCGTCGGTAATCCGCTCGGGGTAGGCGTAAAGGGTCCGGATCCAGCGGATGCCGTCGATCTTACAGAGCTCCCGCAGCAGTTCCGCCAGCTTGTATTCGCCGTAGAGGTCGAGGCCATAGCGGGTGGTGTCCTGAGCGACGACGACCAGTTCGGTGACGCCGTCGGCGGCGAGGCGCTTTGCTTCCTCGACGATGTTCTCGATCGGGCGGGAGCGGAAGCGGCCGCGGATGGAGGGGATGGCGCAGTAGGCGCAGCAGTTGTCGCACCCTTCGGCAATCTTTAAGTAGGCGAAAAACGGGAGGGAGTAGAGCTTCCGCCCGCCTTCCAGCGGCAGCTGATCTTTCGGGGCCTTGCAGCGGACCGTTTCCCCGGCGAGGGCCTTCTGGACCAGCTCGACAATGTCGCCGTCGCAGCCAATCCCGGCGATGACGTCGGCGTCGGGCATATTTTCGGCGATGTCGTCGAGATAGCGTTCGGCAAGGCAGCCGGTGACGACAACTTTTTTAATCCGACCCTCTTTTTTGAGGGTCAGGAATTCGTCGATGTTCTCAATCGCCTCTTCCTTGGCGCTGGTGATAAAGCCGCAGGTGTTGATGATGACAACGTCGGCCAGCCCCGGCTCGGTCTCCAGCTGGAACCCGGCGTTTGCCAGCTTATCCAGCATCATTTCGGCGTCTACCTGGTTCTTCGGACATCCGAGGTTGACCAGCCCGACTTTGATGGGTTTTTCAGACATGTTTTCGTAACTCCTTTATTTCTATCCACGTCCCCCGCGAGGAGGGGAACCTTTTAAATGATCAAATGCGGCCGGTTTTCAGGCAATCCGCTCTTTGCTTTTTTTGAGAGCGTACAGCATCAGCGGATCCAGATCGATACAGGCGCTTTCATCCCTTCCGCCCGCAACATCCCATGCCAGCGTGCCGTTTAAGACAGTACAACGGCCGAGAAAAATCTCTGGGTCGCGGATACGGGCAAACAGTGCAGGGGACATATCCCGCCCGGCATTGTAACAGACAATTTTACCATCGTCAAAATAGACGTCCACCGTATAATCTTCGTAAGGGATTACCTGGACAACACTGGGGATATTATCCTGCATAAAATCACCGTTCCTCTTCCATCTCTTCCCGGATGGCCTCCTCCACCGCCTCGACGGCGGCGCGGGCTTCCGAAAAGCCGTGGCCCAGCCGCATCAGGCCCTGGATAGCCCGGTTTTCGGCCCTGGTAAAGCCGCCGCGGTTGAAGCCGCTGGGCTCCGCTTCCTCCCCCGCTTCCAGTTCGGCCCGGAGGGCGCGGCCGTACTTTTTAAAGGCGAGCGCCTCGAGGGCGTCCTCATCGGTCTCGATTCCCGTGAGCGCCCCGTCGATCGTATCCCGGGAGAAACCCTTTTTCATCATCTCCTGGACAATCCGGCGGCGGCCGTAGCGGCGGGTTTCGCTGAGGTACTGGGCATACCGGGCGGCGTAGGCGTCCTCCCGGATAAGCCCCAGGGACTCCATCTCGCCGGCAATCTTCCCGGCCGTTTCAAAACCCACACTGCGGGCAAGCTTGCGGGTCAGCTCGTCTCTGGTATGTTCCCGCTCTTCCAGAAGGTAAAAGGCCCGTTCCCGGCCCTTGCGGTAGTCGGCGGCCTCGCGGACCTTCTGAAGGAAGGCTTCGTCCACTTCCATCCCCTTGCGGAGATGGAAGTCGGCAATCAGCACATCTGAGAGGATATACCAGTATTCCCCGTCCACCTCAATCTTATAGCGGGGGCGCTTCTGGGACGCCTTCTCCCCGTAGCGGGAGATGCCGGTGATGATCATGTAAAGTCGTCGAGGTCGGCCTCAACGTCCAGGTCAAAATCGGTGATGTCGGTGTCAGACGGGGTCTCTTCCGGCAGCGAATAGGTGACGTCGTCATCCGACGGGCTGCCGGCGGGGACTTCCTCCGCCCCTTCCCGGACAAACTCCGCCCCGTTCCAGGTGAGGATGCCGCCCTGGATATTGGTGGTGGCCTGCTTGCCCTTGGAAGCGGGGGTGAAGGAGAAGCGGTCCATATTGTCCCGGATCAGCTGTTCAATCTCGCCGGCCACCTCGGGATGGGCCTTGAGGAAGGCGCGGACCCGCTCTTTGCCCTGGCCGATCCGTTCGCCCTTAAAGCTGAACCAGGAGCCGGACTTGACGATGACCCCCAGCGCGCTGCCGAGGTCGATCAGCTCCCCTTCCCGGGAGGTGCCTTCGCCGAAGAGCAGGTCGAAGGTGCACTCCTTAAAGGGCGGGGCAACCTTGTTCTTGACGACCTTGCAGCGGGTGACGTTGCCGACAAAGTCGTTGCCGTCCTTGATGGCCTCGCCTTTGCGGACGTCGATCCGGATGGTGGCGAAGTATTTCAGCGCCCGGCCGCCGGTGGTGGTCTCGGGGTTGCCGAACATGACGCCGATCTTTTCGCGGATCTGGTTGATGAAGATGGCGACGCAGTTGGTCTTGCCGATAATGCCGGTCAGCTTGCGCATCGCCTGGCTCATCAGCCGGGCCTGCAGGCCGACATGGCTGTCGCCCATGTCCCCTTCGATCTCCGCCTTAGTGGCCATCGCGGCGACCGAGTCGATGACGACGATCGAGAGGGCGTTGGAGCGGACCAGCGCCTCGGTGATTTCCAGCGCCTCCTCACCGGTCGACGGTTGGGAGACGAGCAGGGAGTCGATGTCGACCCCCAGGGCTTTGGCGTAGGTGGGGTCGAGGGCGTGCTCGACGTCGATGAAGGCCGCCTCGCCGCCCGCCTTCTGGGCCTCGGCGACCATCTGCAGGGCGACGGTCGTCTTGCCGGAGGATTCCGGGCCGTAGATCTCGACAATCCGGCCCTTGGGGATGCCGCCGACGCCGAGGGCGATGTCGAGGGAGAGGGAGCCCGTCGGGATAACGTCGACGTTCATCGTCTTGTTCTGCCCCAGCCGCATCAGCGAGCCCGGGCCATACTGCTTCTCGACCTGGGCAATAACCTCGTCGAGGGCTTTCTGCCGCTCTTCGCGGGTGCCGGGGATCTGGGAACCGGATTTGTCATTCGCTGCTTTTTTTGCCATATCGTTTGTCCTTCCTTTTGAAACTGCTTATGTGAATGGCCGGAAAACCGGCGCTTTTCTCCCCAAATATGCGCGGGAAAACCCGGATGACAACAAATAAGGGAATATCTGAAAACTTGAGACTGTCAAAAACCTGCTTGCTTAAACGTAAAAACCGGCGCTGACACTGAAATTACGAAGAAACGGGGGAAGAATCAAAAGTTTTACTCGATTTTTAGGGGAAAATCGCGGGAATGGAAGGGGCAGAGCCCCTTCCCAGGCAACTGCCTTCCGTACTTCCGAAGTTGACCACAGCTTCTCCGCTTGGAATGAAGCGTGCGCAGCACCCAAAAAATAATCTGAAAATAATCTTTCAACCGGCTGGTGTTCTCAGACGCCCCTTACGGCTTCCGGGCCGTGACCACCCTCATTATACCACTATAGTCACGGGTTTGGCAAATGGTATTTAAGCCGGCTTCTTCCATCAGCCGGCTGACTGCCGTCTCCTGGCCGACGCCGATCTCGTAGGCGAAAAGGCCCCCTTTTTTCAGCCGAGGCGTCCAGAGGGAGGTGAGCCGCCGGTAAAAATAAAGGCCGTCCCGGTCCCCGTACAGGGCCATCTCCGGCTCATAGGAAAGTTCCGGTTCCAGTTCGGCCATGTCCTTTGCCGAAAGGTAGGGGGGGTTGCAGAGGATACAGTCAAAGTCCCCCTCGACACTATCGGTATCGAAGGCGTCGCCGAGGACCGGCCGGACGCCGGCCCCGAGGGCTTCATTGTTGCGGGTGAGGTAGCGGTAGGCGTCCTCCGACTTCTCGACGCTCCAGACCTCCGCGTCCGGCCGCTCGAGCGAAAGGGTCACCGCGAGGCAGCCGCTCCCGCCGCATAGCTCCAGCACCCGGGGGGAACGGATACCCTCAAGGCCCAGGAGCACCTGCTCCATCAGCACCTCTGTGTCCGGCCGGGGGATCAAAACCCCCTCCCCCACATAAAAGGGCCGGCCGAAAAAGTCCCAGCGGCCGAGAATATACTGGAGCGGTTCGCGGCCGAGCCGCCGCCGCACCATCGTCAGGAGCGCTTCCCGCTTTTCAGCGTCCGGCGGAAGCTTCCCGCCCAGCAGGATTGCGCTTTTATCCACCCCATAGGCCGCCATCAGCATTTCCGCCGCCTCAAACTGCGGCGAGTCGGTGACGGAGGCGAGCAGGCCCCGCACCGCCCGTTCGGCTTCCCGGAGGGTAACGCCCGTCCGCTCCAGCAGGGCGGGCAGCTGCTCCAATGTCACTGCCCCCATACCGCGTCCTCCCGGTTTTCGGGCAGCACCGCCTTCATCGAGGCAATCGCCACCTCGATCATGCTGTCGTCCGGCTCCTTCGTCGTCAGCCGCTGGACCTGCAGGCCCGGCCAGGAGACGATGCGGGTGAAGAGGTTGTCGTACCGGCCGGCCAGCCGGATCAGCTCGTAGGCAATCGCCATCGTCAGGGGGAGCATCAGGACTTTGAGGGCGACCCGCAGCGCCAGACTGTCCCAGGTGACGACAGTCGAGAGGACAATCGAGATAAAGAGGACAAGGAAGAGGAAGCTCGTCCCACAGCGGGGGTGGAAACGGGTGTGTTTGCGGACGTTTTCGACCGTCAGCTCCTCCCCCGCCTCAAAGCAGGCGATGGTCTTATGCTCCGAGCCGTGGTAGGCAAACATCCGGCGCATATCCGGCATCAGCGACACCAGCGCCATATAGCCGATGAAGATGCCGAGCTTGATGACCCCTTCCCCGAGGGACAAGGCCCACCGGGGCGCGTCCGGGGCAAGGCCCCGGAGGAGGGTGACGATCTGGGCCGGCAGGTACATGAACAGGAGGGCCGCGATGCAGAGCCCCAGCACCATCGAGATATACCCCACCGCCTTGACCAGCTTGTCGCCGAACTTTTCCTCCAGCCATTTGTCAAACTTGGAGGGGTTTTCGTCCTCGATGCCGTCGGTCGCCAGTTCCGCCGACCGCATCAGGCATTTATAGCCGTCGGTGAGGCTTAAAATAAAGCTGGCAATCCCCCGCACCAGCGGGACCTTCTGGTACCAGCGGCGGGGCGGGTTGTCCCAGCCCTCCTGGACGATGCTGCCGTCCGGCTTCCGCACCGACATGACCGTCTTCTTCGGGCCCTTCATCATGACCCCTTCGATAATCGCCTGGCCGCCGATGCTGGTCTTGAACCCGGCGGGGCAGGTCGGATGTTCCGTCTTTGCCATACGCAACCTCTTTCTATTCTGGACACCGGGAATCCCCGGCTGGATAAAACGATCTTTCCGGCAGAACATTTCTACCGTACTCCCCATTATATAAAGAACCGGCGGAAAAATCAACGGAAATTTCTAAACATTCCCGCAAACTTTTCCGCCGGTACAGGATTTGCCGTCCGTGTGGGCGCGCTTCAAAATATATAAATAGCAATACAATATTTGAAGATTGAATGTTTATTTCGCTGCCCTTAAGGCAGCGACCAAGGGTTCCCCTTGGATGGGACCAAGCTTCGCCTGGACGGACCAGGACCCTCGCGGGCCCTGGACCCGCTGTTTGACGCAGCCGTGTCCCCCGCTCCCCCGTGTGTGAGACCGTTCGTCAAGCGAACGGTCTTCGGAACGTTGACTGGACGTTTGGAAAGCTTATATTGTTAGCTTAAAAGTAAAACAGTTCCTCGAACTTCTTGTCCAGCGCGATGCAGAGGATCAGCGCCAATTTGGCGGTGGGGTTGAACTGCCCCGTCTCGATTGAGCTGATGGTGTTGCGGGAGACGCCGACCATCTCGGCCAGGGCCGCCTGGGAGAGCTTTTTCTCCGCCCGGGCTTCTTTTAACCGGTTTTTAAGGACCAGACTCTCGTCCATCCGCTCACCCCTTCCAGATGTACAGCATAAACCAGAGGACCGCCGCGACAGAGTAGAGGACGGCGTTTAAGATATTCTGCCACCCTTTCAGTTTGACCGCCCGGTAAATTCCACTGAAAGCGAAAAAGCTGAAAAACACCGCAAACAGGTCATAGGCCGCCTCCCCGTCCCGGAAAAAACGGATGAGGAAGAGGGCAAAAAAGACAAGCGCCATCCCCACCATCCCGAAAGTCGAGGCTTTGTCCGATTCCAGCTTAACCCGTTCGTCCCCGTTCCGGTTTTCCTGCCGGCTCTTTTTTAGAATCTCGTCCTTGTCCATCAACTGGAACACCTCCTCTTTGATTTGCCAAGTTTACTTGGTAATTTCAGTATAGCATTGCCAAGTGTACTTGTCAAGCATTTTTGAAAAGTTTTCTTTGCAAAAACGATGGCAGAAAAAACAAGCGGCATAAATAGTCATTTTTTTACTAACTGTTCATTTTTACACGATAACCGGCGCCACAATCCCGCTGTATGATAGGGGTAAGGTGTATGGTGGGGATCCTCCTGGCCGGGATTGTCATCGTGTATTTTTATAACGGCAAAAGGGCGGAAAGAGGAAGGACCTTCTCCAAGTGGTTTTTCTATCTCTTTTACCCGGTGCACCTGCTGGTGCTGGGGATCATCCGGATCGCTTTGCTGTAAAACCCGGCTTCCCCTTGCTATCACCCATTTCCCACCTCCGCATATGATGGAATAGCCGGTCTTTACCGGCAGACCATCAGAAAGGTGGGATTTTCTTTGTCTGAAAACACGAAACCGCAGGGCGGGTGCGAAAACGCCCCGGCCGCGGTCAACGGCAATATGCGGCTGGACGCCCTGCCGCTGGCGATGAGCTATCTGCCGATGCAGAAATGGGAAAACCTGTACGACCCGGAGGTGGGGCTGGACCGCGGGACGATCTTCGCCTGCCTCGACCTGCCTTTTACCGGAAAGGAGGGAAAGCTGTATGGAGACGTTTGACAGCCGTATGATAACGATGCGGAGCGAAGACGGCGGCACCACCTCCCCGGCCCCGCCGGTAACGCCCCCCGACCACCAGCATCCGGAAAAGCCGGAACCCCAGCCCCCTTCCTGCATGACCTGCGAAGGGAAGCGGCAGCTGCTCCATAAAATCCGGGTCTGCGTCTTTGCGACAACCGAGGCGCGGCTGTTTATGGACACCCATCCGGACGACAAGGCGGCCATC
>DVHA01000115.1 GCA_018712425.1 Candidatus Faecivivens stercoravium
TCGCCGCACGTTTCTGACCCTAAACTTCTAATCGCCGCACGTTTCTTCGTAATTTCAGCGCCAGCGCCGATTTTCAAGTTTCCATCAAACTGGTTCTTCAACAGCTTCAGATCACCATCCCGCCGTTTACCCCGATCACCTGCCCGGTGACAAAGGCGGCGTTTTCCGACGCGAGGAAGTAGAGCATATCCGCCACCTCTTCCGGCTTCCCGTTGCGGCATAAGGGGGCTTCCTCCGCCAGATCCCGCAGCGCCTCTTCCCCCAGCTCCTTATTCATGTCGGTCAGGATGACGCCGGGGGAGACGCAGTTGACCCGGATGCCGGAGGGGCCCAGCTCTTTGGCCAGCGCCTTGGTGAAGGCGATGACCGCCCCTTTGGCCGCCGAATAGGCCACCTCGCAGGAGCCGCCGGTCTGCCCCCACATCGAGCTGACGTTTAGGATGACCCCGCCCTGCCGCCGGATCATCCCCTTCGCCGCCCGGCGGGAGCAGTAGAAGGCACTGTCGATGCCGGCGCCGAAGACATAACGCCATTCATCGTCGGTGATGTCCTGAAAGAGTTTGATGAGGGAGACGGCGGCGTTGTTGATGAGGATGTCCACTGGCCCGAAGGCCGCCTCCGCCTCGTCAAACAGCCGCTCCGCCTCCCGGCTGTCGGAGACGTCGGCCTTTACGGCCAGCGCCGACCCCGGCCGCAGGGCGTTCATCTTCTCCGCCATCGCCCCGATGTTTTCCGGGTGGAGGGCGTTTAACACCACCCGGTCGCCCGCCTCCCAGAACTTTTTCGCCGCCGCCGCGCCGATCCCCCGGCCGGAGCCGGTGATGAGGACGGTGCGGGGGCTTTTTGGCATCTCCATCCCGTTATCCCTCCGGAAGCTCGTACTTGATGTAGGCGAAATACCGGCTGTCGGGGCTCCAGGAGTTGACGTTGATCGTCCCCTGGCCGCCGAACAGCTCCACCGCCGTGCGGATGTTCCTCCCGTTGGGGTCAAACAGCCGCAGCAGGACGTTTTTGTGGGGGAGGTGCTCCCAGGGCTCGGAGTCCCCCTTGTGGTAGCTGATGGCCGCCACCTTCTCCCCGTCGGGGGAGACGTGGGGGAACCAGGTGTTCAGGTTGTCGTCAAAGGTCACCTGGGTCTGGTTTTCGCCCTCCGGCCCCATCTTCCAGGCCTGCATCAGCCCGGTGCGGGTGGAGTGGAACCAGATGGTCCCGTCGGGGCCGTATTCCGAGCCGTCGTTGTAGCCGCTCTCCCGGGTCAGCTGCCGCTCCTCCCCGCCGGAGACGGGAATGGTATAGATGTCGGGGCCGCTCTCTTTTGAGCGGAAGGCGCAGTAGGCAAGCGTCGACCCGTCCGGCGACCAGCCGTGGAGGTAGCTGGGCCCCTTTTCGGTCACCAGCCGGGGCTCGCCCCCTTCCGCCGGGAGGACATAGATCCGGGAAAAGCTGACGCTGTCCCCGCAGCTGACGGCGAGGAGTTTCCCGTCGGGGGAGAGGACATGGTCATTGTTGCAGTTGCCGCAGAGCCCGGTGTCAATCCGTCTCGCCGTCCCGTCCGCGAGATTGTACCGCCAGATCAACCCCCGGGAGTTAAAGTAGAGGGCCGACCCGTCCGGCGTAAACTGGGGAGCTTCGACCAGCTGGGAAAACCGGGCGATTTCCTCCGATTTTCCGGTCAGGGTGTCGTAGAGGCAGAGGACCGAAATGTCCCGGTCCCGCCCGTCCGGCTGAAAACCCGCGCCGTAAATTGCTTCCAATTCCATATAGGCCATCCTTTCTGAACGTCTTTCCTTTATTGTACCACATTCCGGTTCCTGCGAAAAGAGGAGAGAAAAAACAAAGGTAATAATCGGCGCTGGCGCTGAAATTACGAAGAAACGTGCGACGATTAGAAGTTTAGGGTCAAACCCTTTTTAAAGGGTTTGCGGGACTGGAAGGGGCAGAGCCCCTTCCCAGGCGCTCAGTTACCGTACTTCAGAAGCTGCCCACAGTTTTGCCGCTGATAACGAAGGGTGCGCAGCACCCAAAAAATACGCAAAAAAGACTGTTTTCAATAAACTGAAACGGCGGGAAAAATTCCCGCCGTCCGTTTACCCGTTTGCCTTCCCCTTTTCCATAAACCCCAGCGCCTTTTCCAGCACCGGCAGCGATTCCCGGGGGAAGCTTTCCGGGTCGCCGTAGCGGATATAGTTATACCAGTCGGTGACAGCCGCCCAGTCGTCTTCCGGCAGCAGCTTTTTCGCCTTTTCCAGCACCGCGAGGGGGGTGTCGGACGGTTCTACCGGCACCTTTTTCCAGACAAGCCACTGGAGCGCCAGCCGGTAGCCCTCCCGGTACTTGTGATCCCCGTCCGGCATCGCCCGGAAGGCCCGGAGGGATTTTTTCCAGTCCCGGAGCCGGAAACCGTCCCGGCGGCGTTCCTCTTTGACCTCGGAGGCCGACAGTTCGACCACCTCGTCCTCGTAATCCCCTTCGCCGTCGCCGCCCATCCGGGTGCGCTTCGGTTTGGCGAAGAGGGCGCCCTTCACCTTCGACTTAAAGGTCCGCACCAGGGTGATAAACCACCGCAT
>DVHA01000116.1 GCA_018712425.1 Candidatus Faecivivens stercoravium
GCGAGGTGCCAGCTGATCGCCTCCCCTTCCCGGTCCGGGTCGGTCGCGAGGTAGATTTTATCCGACTTTTTAGCCGCCGCCTGGAGGCCCTTGATCGTCTCCGACTGCTTGCGGATGTTTAAATATTTCGGGGTGAAGTCGTGGTCGACGTCGACTCCCAGCGTGCTTTTGGGCAGGTCGCGCACATGCCCCATCGACGCCATCACCTCGTAGTTCTTGCCGAGGTATTTTTTTATTGTCTTCGCCTTCGCGGGCGATTCCACGATCACCAGATTGTGCATCGGTCCTTTTCGCATCGGTACATTTCTTCCTTTCGTCCCTATCAAAACAAAAGCCGCCCGGTTTTCCCGGTCCAGGGGCTTGAGGCCAGGCGGAAACCTTTTCCGCCGGCCCTCAAACTCCCGCCAATCTGCGGCAGGGCCCCGCAGGCAGCCAGACGGCCGCCCGCAGGCGTTAAAATGGATGGATTACCGCGCCAGCCGGAAGCGGGAACCGGACAGTGCCTCGACCGCCCCTTCCAGTTCCAGCTCGGTCAGCGTCTGAAGAAGTTCCCCGACCGGCAGCCCGCAGGCAGCCGCCAGGTCGTCGATGAGCCGGGGCTCGTCGCTTAAAAGCGAGAGGATGCGGCTGCGGGGGGAATCTTCCGGGCTGAGGGTATAGGCAATCCCGGCGGCCGTCCGGAGGATCCCCGGCGGCTCCTCCTGGCGGATTGTTTCGAGGAGGGTTTCCTCCTCCGGAGGGGGCGCCGGTTCCGGGGCGGAGACAGCCGGTTTTTCCGCCTTTTTCTTCCGGGATTTCGGTTTTGGCAGCGGGATTTCCCCTTTTTCCTCCGGCTCGGTGATAAACAGCGGCTGCCGCTCGACCACCTCCGGGTGAAGGGTATCCTTATACCGGTTTAAATATTCCATCACAATATCGTAGGCCGAAAAGGCCAGCTTCGCCCCGTCCCGGATGTAGGAGGCGGCCCCCATGCAGCGGGCGTCGTAGATGCTGGAGGGCGGGATGCAGAAAAGGTCCTTGCCCTGGTCGATGGCGGCGTTGGCGGTGATCATCGCGCCGCTGCGGAGCGGCACCTGCCCCAGCAGGACGCAGTCGGCAAGCCCCGCAATCAGCCGGTTGCGGGCGTGGAAATACCCCGCCGGGACCTTACGCCCCGGTTCCAGCTCGGTGATGAGCGCGCCGCCGGTGGCGACGACCGCCTCTTTGAGGCCGTGGCTCTCTTTGGGGTAATCGACGTCGATCCCGCAGGCCAGCACCCCGACCGTCGGCCCGCCGCCCCGCATACAGCCGAGGTGGGCGTAGGAGTCGGTGCCAACGGCGCAGCCGCTGATAACGGCGGCGCCGGAACGGGCCAGCTGGTAGCAGATGTTGCCGGCGGCGCTTAGATAGTAGTCATAGGCCTTGCGGGTGCCGACGACCGAGACGCAGAGCCGGTTCCGGAGGCAGCCCAGGTCCCCCCGGACATAGAGGACCGGCGGCGGGCAGTAGATATGCATCAGGCTTTCGGGATACTCCGCGTCTTCCATCGTCAGCACCCTGCCGCCCGCCTTTTCGCACTTCCGGATGACCATTTCCGCCCGTTCGAGGGAAACGGTCTCTACCGCTTTCAGGTCGTCCGGTTTTAAAAAGGGGTAAGCCGTCTTTTCCCGGTAGAAGGTCTCCGGGTCGGTCTCTTCCAGCAGTGCCACCACCCGCTCGCAGGCGACCGGGAAGCAGAGGGAGAGCCACACCCAATAGACTGCCTTGCTCTTCTGTTCCATCTCACCGCGCTCCCTTCCCCCGGTATCCGGGCGTTATGCTTCGTACCGCATCTGTTCCGGCGTCCAGCCCGCCAATGTCTTCCCGAGGTTTTCCGCGTAAGCCTTGGCCTTCGGGAGGGAGTGGTCGAGGTAGTTGCCGCACTCCCAGCGTTTGCTGCCGGGGATTTCCCCTTCGAAAGAGAGGATGAACGCACAGGTTTCCTGCACCAGCCGGATGGCGTCCTCTTTGGAGACCGAGTCCCGGGTAATGAAGTAGAACCCCGTCCGGCAGCCCATCGGCCCGACGTAGATGATCCGGTCGGAGAAGGGGGTGTTGCGGACGTAGGTGGCAAACAGGTGCTCGAAGGTGTGCAGCCCGTCGTTTTCCAGGTAGATACCGGCATTGGGGGTGACCATCCGGATGTCGTAGGTGACGCAGTCCCCGTCGATGCGGGAGAGGTACATGCCGGGTTTTAATTTGTCGTGGTTGACGGTAAAGCTTTGGATTGTCTGCATGGAAATCCTCCTGAATATTGAATTATTTTTTGGGTGCTGCGCACGCTTCGCTATAAATAGAGCAGCTGTGGACGGCTTCGGAAGTACGGAAAGTGAGCGCCTGGGAAAGGGCTCTGCCCTCTCCACTCCCGCAAGCCCTTTAAAAAGGGCCTGACCCTAAACTTTTGATCGCCGCACGTTTCTTTGTGATTCCAGTGGCAGCGCCGTTTTTTACGTTCAATCCATCCCCCGCGCCATCTCCCAGATGAAGATGGTCGCCGCCATCGCCGCGTTAAAGGATTCCGCCCGCCCTTTCATCGGGATGGTGACCCGGTGGGTACACTTAGAGACCTGCTCGTCCGAAAGGCCGTTCCCCTCGTTGCCGATAAGGAGGATGCAGCCGGGGGGAAAACGGGTGTCGAGGATCGAGGGGGCGGAAGTGTCGACGACCGACGCGAAGCTCGTAAGCCCCGATTCCCGCAGGAACGCCTCCATTGGCGTCACCAGCACCGGCAGCCGGAAGGCGGAACCCATCGCCGCCCGCAGCACCTTGAGGCTATAGAGGTCACAGCTCCCCTCGCTCAACACCACCCCGTCCATCCCGAGGGCGTCGGCGGTGCGGATGACCGTGCCGACGTTGCCGGGGTCCTGTAACCCCCAGAGGCCGATATACTTCCCCGCCGGGTTTACGGCGAACCGGCTTTCCGGGATTTTGCAGACGGCGTAGACCCCCTGGGGGGACCGGGACTGGGCAAGGCGTCCGGCAGCCGCCCCCGAGACGAGGAAGGCCTGCCGGACGCCGGAAAGGGCCTCCAGCTCCTCCCGGCCGCTTTCAAGGCTCTCCCGGGTGAGGTAAGCGGCTTCCACCTCGATGCCGCTGAGGACGGCCTCCTGAAGCAGCTTAAACCCCTCGAGGACAAACTTCCCCTCCTGGGCCCGGGCTTTTTTCTGGGATGCCAGCTTCATATACAGCTGCACCCGGGGGTTATCCTTCGAGCGAATCTCTTCCATCCTGCCATCCCCTTCCCTGCCCGCCGGTCAAAAAAGCGGGCCATACACCGATATTATCGCACGAAACGCGCGTTCTGTAAACAGGTAATTGTAAAAATTTGCGCAAATCGGGGCCACGCAGCGCACCTGATGGCCAAAAACAGCTTTTCCCACGTCGTTCACCCCCCCCGCGCGACCTGCTGCCTTTCGAAGACCGGCCTCCCACGGCCGGTCTCACGCGTTTGGAACGGGCAAAAAACGCCGCGGCGGGCAGCGGGTCCAGGGCCCGCGAGGGTCCTGGTCCATTGGGGTGAAACTTGGTCCCATCCAAGGGGAACCCTTGGTCGCTGCCATAAGGGCAGCGAAATGACCATTCAATACCTAAATATAAAGTGATTTCCACATTTCTCGCCGCAAGGCATAAGAAAAAACGCCCGGGCCATGGGGCCTGAGCGTTTAAAGCCGGATTACAGCGCAGCCTTCGCCTTTTCGCAGAGGGAGGTGAAAGCGGCGGTATCGTGGATGGCGATCTCGGAGAGCATCTTGCGGTTCAGGGAGATGCCAGCCTTTTTAAGGCCGTTCATGAAGGTGGAGTAGTTCATGCCGTTCGCCTTGCAGCCGGCGGAGATGCGGGTGATC
Organism: Candidatus Faecivivens stercoravium; assembly: GCA_018712425.1. Taxonomy (GTDB): domain Bacteria; phylum Bacillota; class Clostridia; order Oscillospirales; family Ruminococcaceae; genus Faecivivens; species Faecivivens stercoravium. The sequence goes on from DVHA01000116.1 coordinate 3,864, forward strand.
CAGAGGCGGCGGAAGTCGCGCTTTCTCTGTTTACGGCCGATATACGCCTTCTGGCCGGATTTGAAAACCGCTTCCTTCGCGGTGCGGAACAGCTTGCTCTTGCCGCCCCAGTAGCCTTTGGCGAGCTTGAGGGTTTTATTTCTTCTTTTGCGCGTCATCATTGCGCCCTTTACACGTGCCATTCTATTTTACCTCCAAAGTCGGGATGTGGGTCTTGATTTGCGGGATCAGCCGTAAGGCAGAAGCTTCTTGACGGCCTTTACGCAGGTCGCGTCGGCGTAAGCGGTGTTGCGCAGCTGGCGTTTCCGCTTATGGGACATCTTGGTGAGGATGTGGCGCTTGTTCATATGGGTGCATTTTACCTTACCGGACGCAGTCAGTGCAAAACGCTTTTTGGTCGCGCTGTGGGTTTTAATCTTCGGCATATTGTTGGTCCTCCTTATGGGTTTATAAACCAGGAACGCGGGGGTACCCGCGGCTGTCTATTCAAAAAGCGGGCTTTTTGAACCTTATTTCGCAGGCTTCGGGGAGATAAACATCGCCATGCTGCGGCCTTCCATCTTAGCAGGCTTGTCAATGACACCGAACTCCGCGACCGATTCTTTAAACCGGTCGAGCAGTTCCCGCCCGAGGTCGGTGTGCGCCATCTCTCTGCCGCGGAAGCGGACCGAGACCTTAACCTTATCCCCGCCCTGTAAGAAACGGGCGGCCTGGTTCACCTTGACCTGGAAATCGTGGGTATCGATGTTCATCGACATCCGCACTTCCTTGATATCCACCGTCTTCTGGTTCTTTCTGGCCTCTTTTTCGCGCTTCGCCTGCTCGTAACGGTATTTGCCGTAATCCATGATCCGGCATACGTTCGGGGTGGCCTGAGGCGCAATGTCTACAAGGTCAAGACCCTTTTCGGCCGCGATCTGGAGCGCCTGTCTGGTAGGCATGATGCCAAGCTGGCTGCCGTCGGCATCAATGACGCGGACTTCCTTCTCCCGGATGTCCTCATTGATGTGCAAGTCTTTTTTGCTAATGGTAAAGCACCTCCGATACCTGTCGTAAGCAAAAATTTTCCGGCAACAAAAAAGCACGGTTCCAAAAAGAAGCCGCGCCCGCACTCTAATACGCGCCCTACCGATGGCCGCGTACCGATATACCTATCAACCCATCTAACACGAAAGCGAAGGGTGAGAACGGAGCGTTCTGCTTCATTTGTTGCCTTATCAGTATAGCACATCCGCCCCGGCCTGTCAAGGCAGGATCCCAGCAGATGGAAAACGAATCGGTAGATTTTAACGGATATTTTTTTGTGCAATTTCCCATTTAAATTCGCGTTTTGTCCTTGTAAACGGAAGGTAAATATGGTAAAATTGTGTAAAAGAGATAATTCCGTTTCGTGGGAGGTGCGTTTTATGAAGAAAAGCGGTTTACTGGCGGCGGCAATGATGGCAGCGGTGGTGATAGGGGGCTGCCAAACGGCGGAGGAAAAACCTGTCTACAATTTCAGTACGTTCAATTCAGCGGCTTTTACGCCGTATGCCGTCGAGTATGAAGATACCCTTTACTTTAACAGCTACTACGATGAGCTCTACAGCTACCGAGACGGCGCCTTAACCCTTCTGGAGACAGGATTTAACGCCAAATCGATGACCGAACTGAACGGTTTCCTCTACTACTACTGTCTGGACGATAACTGGGAATGGGACGGCGTTTATAAAAGGCAGCTGTCGGAAGACGGAATGTCGATCGGGGAGCCGGAAAAAGTGTACGACCTTTCCGGTTTGCCGATGGAAAGGCGGCCCATTGCCGTATGGGTGATCGAAAACGATCTCTATCTTCTGGGGTCTGAGGGGCTGACGCGGGTTCATCTCACCGATGGAAGTGAAACTTTCTGGGAGTTCCAATGGGGCGGCGGTTCCCTCCTGGTGTGTGACCATAAACTGTATCTAAATACGCCCTTGGAATTTCCCAATCCCAACAAACTCTTTACTATCGATCTTGACAATGGGCAAATAGAAATAATTTCCGAAGAACCTGATTTTGCAGCGGGCGTACGGGACGGAAAGCCGGTTATCCGATATTCAGGCAGTTCTGACCCGCCTCCCATTCCATTTACCGACGGCTATGCCTATTATAAAGATCAGAACGGGGTCTATATTAAAAAAGGGAATGAGTATATTTACGCCTGTACCATCCCGATTCAGGGCTCCCTGCTGGACCCGCAGTTTTTAACGGTTGGGGATAACCTGCTGATGCGCAGCTTTTACCCCGCCGATCCGTCGGAAATCGACCACAATATCCCGGGGAACGATATGACGGATACCAATATCTACCAGTATCTCCTAACCCCAGATGGGGAGCTGACCCTGCTGCTGGCGGACGATGTTCGGTTCCCGCTGGCGTAATCCCTTCCAATATAAGAGCGCCTGCCAGTTTCCCGGCGGGCGCTTTTACAATCCCTCAATACTCCGTCAGATAAAGCCCCAGGTTCGCGGCAAATTCGCCGAACCGTTCCGTCTTTCCTTCAATATCCGCCTGGGATACGCCCCGGTAAAGGCATTCTTCCAGGAAAAGGCGGCCGTCCGTACAGAAGAAAAAGTCTTTCTTCCAGAGATAGCCGATGTATTCCGGATTTCCATGGTTATCGGTGACCCGGTACAGCTTCCGGTTCCGCTCGGTGTCGAGGAGGCGGAAGACCGAACAGTCGGTTTCCGGTATTCCTTCCGGGATTTCATGCAGCCGTTTGACCGACCGGGGCAGTTCATGTAACGGCACCTCTTCGGCATCCACCCGCCCGAGCAGCCACTGGAGTGTCTCCCGGGCGGTGTGGGCGCAGGGCCGGAACAGGCTGCTGAGAAGGGTATAATCCTTTGTGTTTTCGCCGGGGAAGATCACCCCGATGGCTCCATCCGGCATCCCGGGCGGGGATTCCCCCGGGTGCTCGGCCAGCCACTGCCGCAGTTCGTTTTCATCCATTTGCTTCTGCCTCCTCACAAAAAATCCCTCCGGGAAAGCCGGAGGGAATCTGTTCTACCGTATAATCTTCTGTTTCCCGGCCTTCTTTTCAGGCAGCGCCGGTTTTTCCTGAGAACCGATGTCGGTGAAGATCGGCTCGTTGTCATCTTCACCCTCTTCATCGTCGTCCTCATCCTCGTCGTCCTCGCCCATCTCTTCCCGCAACTGACGCTCATGGGGTTCGATGATGTATTTCACGATGTAGGGATAGGAGTTGAAGGTCGCGATAAACCAGACCGTCGAAAACCCGATCAGCAGGAACACCAGGATCCACACCGCCGGCAGGAACCAGAGGAGCGGCACGACCAGCAGGATCGTCCAGAAAGCGGTGATGAGGTTGGTCTTCAGGCCCAGGAAAGCGAAAATGAAGCTGTTCTTGATGATATGCCGCACCGGCAGCTCGACGGTAACCGTCATCAGGTAGGTGTAAAAGCGCATGAACATCAAAAGCAGCAGCACGACGATGCAGACCCCCAGCGGGATCGCCATCGCAATCGAGAGGCCCTGGTTCGCAATATACCACAAAAGCGCAAACCCGACAATGCCGGTCGAGAGGATGTCCAAAATCCCCAGGGCAAACCCCTGTTTGAAGTTGGATTTGAAGGCGTCGAAGAAGTCCGACACCATGAAAACCGGCTTTTCATTGGCAAAGTTGCGCAGGATGTAGACCAGCCCGCAGGTCGCCGGCCCGATCGTCACAATCGGGATGCAGCAGAGGACGTAGAGGAGGTTTAACTCCAGGAGTTTCCAGAACTTGCGCCCGTACAGCTCGAAAAAGTAGAAAAAGCGTTTCTTCTTCGGGCCGTCCTTATCGACGCCGGGGCCTGGCTTGGAATAGTTAAACAGACCGCCAAATAATGACATAGGCTTATTTCGTTCCTTTCATCGGTACCCCAAAAAACGGGATACGAAATCTGCCGGGCCGTTAAAATGCATCATATCCGGGCTGCTCGTGCAAAATACCCCAATCGCCTTTTGACGGTTCGCGGCTTTTTATCGGTTTTTAACATAACTATTATGCAGGAAAAGGCGCAATTTGTCAAGACCGTTCGCGGGTAGATTCTTTAAACGATATGTAAATTTCCGGCGGGCGGTCACAGAACATCCACCTCTTCCGCCGCTTTCAGGGCGGTCGAATAGAGGATGCAGCCGCCGAAGGCCATCCCCGCCCGGTTAAACCGGGGCTGGCGGAGGATCGCCCGGCGGTAGAGCCGGAGCTGGCCGGCATACCGCGCCTTCAGGGCGCCGAAGCTCCCGACCCGGTCGGTCTTGAAGTCGACCAGCCAGACGGTCCCCTTTTCGATGAAGATACAGTCGGCGATCCCTTGGAGGAGGATTTCCGCCTCCCCGCCGCCCGGGTAGCCGGCTTCGGATGCGGGGATGGTGTCGAAGAATTTGTACTCCCTGAGCACCTCGTCCGCCGCCAGCATCCGCCCCATCAGTTCCGAATGGAAAAAGGCGGCGAACTCCTCCCGGTCGATGGCCGACGCCTCCTCGGGCGTCAGGTAGGCTTCCGCCACCAGCCGCCGCAGTTCCCCCTCCGGGTCGGCCCGGCCGGCGGCATAGTCGGCAAACTGGAGGGCGCGGTGGAAGATGGTCCCCTGCTGGGCGGGGGTGAAGCGGGGGACGGATGAGCCGGGCTCGGCCGCCCGCTTTTCCTGGAGCAGCTCATCCCCGCTCACCTCTTCGGCGATCCGGGCCCCCGCTCCGGCGGCAAACCGGGGGGCGGAGAGGGTCACCTTCCCCTGCTTATGGGTCAGGCGGGTGACCGAGAGCTTCGCCGGAATTTTCGTCTCGGCGAGGTGGGGGTAGGCCCAGGCAAACCGCTCGGCCAGCGCCGCTTCCATCTCCCGGTCGGGTTCCGGCAGCGTTTCGGGGGCTGCCGCTTCCCCTTCCGGCAGG
>DVHA01000117.1 GCA_018712425.1 Candidatus Faecivivens stercoravium
ATCCTTCAGGGGAATAATATTTATATTTCTCCAGATATGCAGGCGGCGATCCTGTCCCCCTGGAACCTTTTTGCCTTCCTCATTGCGTTTTTGCTGATACTGGCGGCGGCAATCCTGCTTTTCTGCGGCCCGGCAAAGCGGAAATCACCGGCCGCTTATCGGGTTACAACCCCCTCTTTTGAAGCACTGCTTGTCTGGTCGGGGAACAACCGGCGGCTGCTGTCGGTTTTGCTGCTGGTCTTTTCGGCGCTTGCTCTGGTGACGGCTTCCGTCCGGCAGAGCTGGAAACTGGACCAGGCGAATTTGCGCTATAAATTTACGGCGCAGACCTCTTTTGACCCGGATGAAAACGACGCCCCCGGGAGCAAGCAGTATCTGGACGGCGTTCCGATGGAAGAGATAGACTTCCGGGCGCTGAATTTTTCGTCCGAAACCCGCCGTGGCCTGGGGTTTGCCCCTTATACCCTCCAGATTACCCTCACTGAAGACCTCATTTATTATAAAGAGGTTGCCGGCATCAAAGTCCCGGCCCTGACCCTCCCGGCCGGTTCGCTGATTTCCTATTACATGACCCCCGCCCAGTCCTCGCCCTACGGCTACGGCTACAAGACCTACCCGACCTACGACCGGAACTGGCGGTACGCCGTCCCGTTCGAGACGGGGGAGGAGGGACCCCGCTGGAAAGGGGAGCAGGCCCACGACTATATCCTCTCCCAGGAGGAAGCCGGTTTTTACTACGTCCGGCTGGAAGACATCGAACGGGTCTACCGCCAGCTGGCCGACGCTTATATCGCGGAGGAGGAGATTGAAGCGGAACCGGCAGAAATCGAGTGGGAAATCTATCGGAATCTGTTTCGGATGGATAACCTGTTTATCGCTGACAATATCTACCTTTCGCCCGATTCCGGCAGCTACGCCTATACCCGCCGGGAGATTTACGGCCTGATAGGGAGCGGATGCTGTTTCCTTGCGGGCCTTGCGCTTCTCATCAGCTCCCGCCGCCGGTTAGAGGCGGGCTGATCTTCGCCAAAGGAGGGACTCCCATGTTCTTGACGCCATCCGCCCGCCGCCGCGCCCGTTTTCTCGCCATCTCCTTCCTGCTGGTGCTGGGGACGGGGCTGCTGCTGTCCACCGCCTGGCAGGTTTACCGCCGCTCCACTTTTGCCCACACCGTCTTGTCCTACCGCTTCGAATACGGGGAAGAGCCGGTCACCCTCCCCGGTTCCGGCCAGTTTCACGACGGCGTGCCGCTGGAGGAGATGGATTTCCAGGCGCTGGGCTATGTCCCGGACGACAATATGCGCCGGGCCGAGCGCTACCCGGTCGAAAGCTACCCGCTTCTGGACGACGTCACCTACTACCGCCGGGAAAACGGCCGGATGGTGCGGGCACTGACGCTTAAAAAGGGGACTTTGCTCCCCTGCGAGGACCCAAACCTCACCCGGAACCCCAAATTCGGCTATGGCTTTTACAGCTACCCGACCTACGAGGCCGGATGGCGGTACGCGGTGCCCTTTATGACGGCCGGGCAGGCGGATATCTTCGAAGGAGAGACTGACATCACCCTGTCGCAGGCGGAATACCCCTTTTACTATGTCCGGCTGGAAGATCTGGAAACCGTCTACCTCTCCCGGTATCGGGCGCTCGAGGCGGCGGGCTATAACTTTGCCGAGGAGGTCCGCGCCCGGAACGCCATCGTCCAGCCCAATTCGCCGATGGAGGTAAAGATGTTTGATAAGCTCCACCGGCTGGACTTTATCTTCTCCCGGGCGGGGATTTTCCTGTCGGAAGATTTAACGGAGCGGGGCTGGACGGACGCGGACACCGACCGGATGGCATGGACGTTTCTTTCGCTCGTGGGGGCGGTGTTTTGCCTGTGGAGAGGGAAGGGGACTGCCCGATGGATTGGGGTGGCGGCCTTTGCCGCTGCCGCGGTAAGCATTACGGTCTTCACCGGCGTGCGGGTGTCCAGCGCATGGGAGGAGCACCGGGCGCTTGCCTCCGTTTACATGGACGAGGTTTACAGCCTCTTTTATCACCGGACGGAACCGGGCAGCACCCAGTATGAGGATCATGTCCCGATGGAAGAGATGGACTTTACCCAGTTTGAGCTGGGGCCGGAGGCTTTTGCACCGATGGGCATACCGACGGTCGCCTACGGGGTTCAGCTCTCGGAGGATGTGACCTATTACCGGGACTTCTGGGGCCTGAAAATTCCGGTCAAAACGTTGCGGAAGGGGACATTGCTGACTATTATGACTGGGAATGGTTATACGATACCCTATGGATACGGACTTTCGAGCTTTCCAACCTACGAACCCGGCTGGCGGTATGTCGTCCCATTTGAGCCGCACACCGCCTTCGAGGCGGATTTTGCGGAAACGATCACCCTTTCTCAGGATGCGTATGAATATGCTTATATCCGGCTGGATGACCTGTTTACTCTTTTAAACGATTATTGGATTGCGTATTATGGCGAGGAATCCCGGGAAATGGAATCACCTTACCGGGAGTACAGGCTGTTTAATGTTATGACCGGCCTGGACCAGGATTTACAGGGGAGAAAATATTACACTTCGGAAGAAGTTTTACTCCTGCCCGTTTTCCCCGGCGATATCCAGGCGATCGCCCTGGGAGCCGCCTGCCTCGGCCTTTCCGCATGCATCCTCTGCCGAAAGAGGGGGAAGCCGCAATGAAAAAACTGGCCCGATGGGCGAATCAAAACCTTCGCTTTCTGCTCTCCACCCTTTTCCTCCTTTTTGCCCTTCTGCTTCTCCTCGGCACCTTTTTCCAGATCAAAGATGATCAGAGTTGGAACCGATCGGTGGTACAAGATATTGAGGACTGCAATCCGGACAGCTGGAATCGGAAAAAGAGCGACCAATACTGGAATCAGGTCCCGATGGAGCAGATGGATCTGTCCGATTTTGCGTTTCTGGGAGAGGGGTTGACGGGATTTTCACCCAAAAAGCTCTCGTTTAACTGGCGTCTACCGGCAGACCTGACCTACTACCGGGATGTGGAGGGGGATAAGGTACCGGCGCTGACGCTGAAAAAAGGGACCATGGTCAGCTGGCCGATCTACCGGTATTTCGGCGGTTACGGGTTTGACAGCTTCCCGACCTATGAGGCCGGATGGTGGTATGCCGTGCCCTTTACGTCCGAAGATGTGTATAGGGAATGGGATATTGACTTCTATATTTTGCCGCAGGATCGGTTTGACTACTACTATGTCCGGCTGGAGGATTTAAAGCCGGTGGTGCGGGCGCTCTATCGGGAAAACGGGAATCGGGCAACCAGCCGGCAGATTAAGATCCAGCTTCTGACCGTCGACCGGCGGCTTGCCGCGTATAATACCTTCATCTCCGCCGACCTCCGCGCCTCCATTTTCCCTGCCCAGTACCTCCCGAATTTTACTGCCGCCGCCCTTTGCCTGCTGGCGGCATTCCTGCTGTTCCGCGCGCAGCTGAAACACCCCCGTTAACCTGAAAAGCCGCCTACCGGTAAGGTAAACGGCTTTGACTGTCGAAAAACAAGTTTGGCGGAAACGCTGGAATCGGCGCTGGTGTTAAAGTGACAAAGAAACGTGTGCAGAATGAAAAGTTTTACTCGATTTTTTTCAAAAAATCGCGGGAGTGGAGAGGGCAGAGCCCTTTCCCAAGTGGTCACTTTTTGTACTTCCGAAGCTGACCACAGTTTTGCCGCTGATAACGAAGCGTGCGCAGCACCCAAAAAATATTTTTTTGATAAACTGAGCCGCCTACCGTTATCGGTAAGCGGCTTTTTCAGGCTTCACAAAATCAGGCAGAGCAGCCCGTTGCACCCGTCGTTGATAATCCGTTCGATCGTCTCGGCCAGTTTGAGCCGGGCTTCCTGCGGCATCCGCCCGAGTTTTGCCCGGAGGCCCTCGTTGACCAGTGCGTGGAGCGACTTTCCGAAGATGTTCGACTCCCAGATCTTGCTGGGGTCCTCCTCAAAGTCTTTGAGCAGCCCCATCACCAGCTCTTCCGACTGCCGTTCCGACCCGACAATCGGGCTGACTTCGGTCTGGATATCCGCCCGCATCATATGGATGGACGGGGCGCTCGCCCGCAGCCGGACGCCGTATTTGCCGCCCTGCTTGACGATTTCCGGCTCTTCCAGCCGCAGTTCGTTCATCTCCGGCATGACAATTCCGTACCCTGTCGCCTCTACTTCGTCCAGCGCCCCTTTGAGCCGCTCGTACTGCTTCTGGCACTGGGCCAGCTCTTTAAGCTTCGGAATCAGCTCCGATTCGTCCTGCAGTTCCACCCCGGTCGTCTCGCCGAGTATCTGGTAAAAGAGCCTCGGCTTGAGGGTCACCTGTAACCGCGCCGCCCCGTCCCCGGGGTCCATCCGGTCAATCCAGGCCCGTTCCACCGCTTCGCACCCCGAGAGGGCCTCCGCCGTCTTCTCGACGTCCCGCAGCTTCTCGACCGGTTCGGCCGCCTGCCGCACCGCCCCGAAGACCTCGCTCCTCAGCCAGTGGCCGGTGTCGAGGGAGAGGATCCAGCGGGGGAGGAAGACCTCCATCTCCCGCAGCGGGAATTCGTAGAGGATTTCCCGCATGATGCCGGTGATCGCCGCCTCGTCCAGTTCCATGCAGTTGACCGCCGTCACCGGCCGGCCGTATTTCGCCTCCATCTCCGCCCGGAGCTGCTGGACCGCCGGGGAACCGGGGTCCCGGGCGTTTAACAGGACGACAAAGGGCTTATGCAGCCCTTCCAGCTCCTGGATGACCCGTTCTTCCGCCTCGGCGTACTCCTCGCGGGGGATGTCGCTGATCGAGCCGTCGGTCGTCACCACCAGCCCGATTGTCGAGTGGTCGGTGATGACCTTGCCGGTGCCGATCTCCGCCGCCATGTTGAAGGGGATTTCCTCGTCAAACCAGGGGGTCCGGACCATCCGCGGCTGTTCGTTCTCAAAATAGCCGAGGGAGGAGGGGACGATGTACCCGACGCAGTCGATCAGCCGCACCCGCATGACCGTGTGGTCGGAAAGGGGCACCTCCGCCGCTTTTTCAGGGACGAACTTCGGCTCGGTTGTCATAATCGTCTTGCCGGCAGCCGACTGGGGCAGTTCGTCGGTCGCCCGTTCCCGCAAAGCGCCGTCCTCCATCCGCGGCAGCACCAGCGTCTCCATAAACCGTTTGATAAAGGTGCTTTTGCCGGTCCGGACCGGGCCGACCACCCCGATGTAGATATCCCCGCCCGTCCGCCGGGCGATGTCTTCGTAAATATCCGCCATAACCTTCAGCCTCCCTTTTATTCCGTGGTCATCGGGATCAGCAGCATCTGCCGTTTCCCGACCGTCTCGCCCTCCAGGCCGTTTTCCTCCAGGATGGCCGGAAGGGAAGTCCTGCACCGTTTGGCGAGATCCCAGAGGTTTTCGCCGGGGTTTGCGTAAACCAGCCGGATGGCGGCGCCGGACGCTTCCACCGGCTTTTCGGTGTCGAGGTTCAGGGCCCGGAGGGTCCGGACCGGCTGGTTTTCGTAGAGGGTGCCGCTGACCGCCAGGGCCGCCTGGATTTCAATCCCGCCTTCGGTAATCCGTCCGGAGATCGACTGGAGGCTGACTTCGGGGAAGAAGCTCATCCCGGCGCCGCCGTAGGTCTGTAATTCCTGCTCAAAAAGCAGCGCCTTTTCGACGGCGTCGATCTCGCCGCCCCGGGAGACAATCGCCGTCACCTCCAGCGCCCCCGACAGGATCAGCTTCCCTTCCTCCGACCGGCAGGCGGTTTCACCGGCCGCCGGCAGCAGGGCCAAAAGGCTGTCAATCCCGGTCCCAGGGATGGTCCCGGCCACCTGGACCGGCTGGGAGAGGACCGAAAGGGCTTTCCAGAGGGGGAGGGTCTCGGTTTCCGGTTCCGACTGGAACAGGCAGGAATAGCCGTCGTCGGCGGGAGAGCAGGTTTCGTTTTTGTCGCAGCAGGCCGAGAAGGTGAGGTTCCATTCGGCCGAGAGGGTCCGGCATTCGTCCCCGTTCCGCACAGGTTCAAAGCTGCCGGTGACCTGGCCCGCCTGGACGTTGCAGAGCCAGCTGTCGTCCACCCCCGGCAGTTCGAGGATCTGGCTGACCGGCTCGCTCCATTCCATCGATTCCGGCCCGCCGCCCCCTTCCGGGCAGTAGAGCAGCCGGGTCGTGAGGTCCCCCCGGCAGATCAGCTTCCCTTCGACCAGCTTCGTTTCGGTGATGCTCACCTGGTAGCAGGCGTCGAGCAGGCTCCCGAAGGCCGGCTTGGCGTCACCCAGCTGCAAATCTTCGCTTAGGGTACAGTTTTTTTCGGCCGTGACCCGCTTGCCGCAGCAGGTGACCTCTTTCCGGTGGAGCTGTACCCCGTCCCCCGCGGCGTCGGTCAGGACGGGGTGGGGGACCTGCCGCATGGCCCGCACCCGGAGGCTCAACCCGCAGCGGACCTCCAGCCGCCGGCCGCTCACCGCCCGGGCGTTTACATGGTAGCAGCGGGGGACACACCGGGCGGTGATTTCCCCCTCCGGCAGGTCGAGCGACTTGGAAAAGGGGACGCTCTGCCGCACCGCGTGGAGGGTGTGGGTGTCCTCCCCGAGATAAAGGACCGAAACGGTGCAGCTGCCGCTGATCTCCAGCCGTCCGCCGCCGGCCCGGACCTGCTGGACGGCGGGGGAGACCCGGGTCTTCAGCACCCGGAAGACCTCCGGTTCGTAGTCCGGCAGCAGGAAGTCCAGCTCCAGCGATTGTTCGGCGGCGGTGTCCAGGACCGTCTCGGTTACATAAAGGTCGGTCGTCTTCAGTTCCGGCATATCTTTCCATCCTTTCAAAGCGTCTTTGGTTACTCGTCCGGGCGGTCTGCCGGGACTGTCCTACCATATGCCGGACGGGACGGGGATAGAACGCCTAAAGGAAAAAGCCGCCCCCGAAGGGACGGCCGAGATGGTTGAATCGTCTTTTGATCATTTTTTGGGTGCTGCGCACGCTTCGTTATCAGTTACAAAGCTGTGGTCAGCTTCGGAAGTACGGCATGTAGCTGCCTGCCAAGGAGCTCTGCTCCTTGGATTCTCGCGATTTTTTGAAAAAAATCGAGTAAAACTTTTGATTTTTCGCACGTTTCTTCGTGGCTTCAGCGCCAGCGCCGGAGCTTACGTTTCTGTAACTAGCTTTTTATAGCAGACAATCTCCGGGTCAGACCCGCCGCATCCGTAGGAGCAGACCAGCAGGAAACTCCCGTCGGTGACAATCCCATAGCATCTTTCCTGCCCCGGGACCTCGATCTGGCTGCCCAGGTAGATATCCTTATCCTTTAAAAACTGCACCGTCTGGCCGCTGGGGAGGGGATAGGAGAGGTTGACATAACTCCCGCTTAAGAGGTTCAGCCCCTCTACCTTCAGCCCCGGGATCCCGAGGGCGTTGAATGCCTCGGTCAGCTCTTTTTGCAGCCGGTCATAGGCTTCTCTTCCGCCCGCCTTGATCGTTTCGGCCGCAATACATTGCCCGCCGAAAGGCCGTCCGCAGGACGCCCGGCATCCGCCGCAGGCTTCTTCCGCCTCGCACTGGCTGCAATCAAATACGCCGCAAATCGATTCCATCATGTTCCTTTAATGGATAATTGCTTTATTTTTCCACTTGCCCCGCCGGAAGACGATGACGGTGATCACCGCGCCCATGACCCAGGAGATCAGCATCGACAAAAACAGCGCGTAGGGTTCGCCGTTCGGCCGCGCTTCGTTCCGGGTCAGGAAGGCCAGCAGGTAGGCGACCGGCACCCGGATGACGACCGTCGTCACCAGCGAAATCCACATCGGGCTGACGGTGTCGCCGGCCCCGCGCATCGCGCCGGAGAGGATCTGGGTGACCGCCATCGCGATATACCCGACGGCCAGAAGCCGCAGCATCTGGACGCTGAGGTCGATCAGCGCCTCAGTCTGGGTGAACAGCTCGATCAGGTAGACGCCGAAGAAGATGAGGCAGAGCACCAGCACGACCGCCGTCCCGATGCCCAGTTTCAGCCCATTCTTGGTCCCTTCTTCCACCCGGTCCATCCGGTTTGCGCCGACGTTCTGGCCGACAAAGGTGGTCATCGCCATCCCGAAGCTGAAGTTCGGCATCATCGCGAACCCGTCCACCCGCATGATGATGGTGTTGCAGGCGATGACGTCGGTCCCCAGCGAGTTGGTCAGCGACTGGACCACCAGCATCGACAGCGAGAAGACCGCCTGGGTCGCCCCCGACGGGAGGCCGAGGAAGATCAGTTCCTTGCAGAGCTTTCCGTCCAGCTGGAACGCCCGGCGGTTTAAGACCAGCTCGTCCCGCATCCGCAGGATCTTGATGAGGCAGAGCACCGCCGACACCGCCCAGGAGAGGATGGTCGCCCAGGCCGCCCCGGCGACCCCCATCTTAAGACCTGCCACGAACCAGACGTCCAGCACCGTGTTCATTGCCGAACAGACCAACAGGAAGACCAGCGGCATAAAGCTGTCCCCAAGCCCCCGCAGGATGCCCGAGAGGATGTTGTAAAAGGCGAACCCGATGATGCCGATGAAGATGATCCGCAGGTAGTCTGCCGCCATGTCCACAATTTCCGGTGGGGTGTCCAGAAGCTCCAGAAACGGCCGGGAGAGCAGCACGCCGCCCACCGTCATCAGGATGCCGACCAGCAGGGTCAGCACCATCGTGTTGCCGATCGCCTTGGAGAGGAGCTTGCGGTCCCGGGCGCCGAAGTACTGGGAAACCATAATCCCGGCGCCGGTCGAGATGCCGACGAAGAGGACCAGCAGCAGGTTGTTGACCGGCCCGCTCGCCCCGACGGCCGCGAGGGCGTTGTCCCCGACATAGTGCCCGACGACGATCGAGTCGACGGTCGAATAAAGCTGCTGGGCGATGTTGCCGATCAGCAGCGGGACGGTGAATTGGACGATGGCGCTGGTCGTGCTGCCGACGGTCATATCCCGCGGGGCAAAAAACTGCGCGATTTTGTTTTGTGCCATTTTGTCAGTCCTGCCTTTCTCTGTCTAAGCATTTGATTTGGACATTGCACTTTTGCCCTATATCCGACAAAATTATACCACTTATACAGAATATTTGCAATAGTTTTTGAAAAGTTCGAGAATAAATATAATTTTCTTTACAAGACAGGGCTTTAGACAGGCTTGACAAAGCAAAAGCTGCGGGGGTGAATCCGCAGCTTTTGTTTTTATGGGAGGGAAATGGTTACAGAGCTTTCTTCCTTTTTGCCAAATCTTTTATCGTTCCAGCAGCATCCCCATCAGCCGGTCGCCCCGTTCGACAAACAGCCCGGTTTCCGCAGCGGCTGCTTCGGTGAACGCCTTTGCCCCCGGGCCCTCCGACCGGCTGTCGTAGAGGAGGAAGGGGACGGGGTCGGCCGTATGGGTGCGGACGGTCAGCGGGGTCGGGTGGTCGGGGAGGACCAGCACCCGGTAGTCGCCCATCGCCGCCATCGCCTCCAGTACCGGCCCGAGGACATCCCGGTCGATGGTTTCGATTGCCCGCACCTTGTTTTCCGCCTCGCCCCGGTGGCCGCATTCGTCCGGCGCTTCCAGATGGAGGTAGACGAGGTCCACACCCTCCCGGAACGCCCGGATGGCCGCCTCCGCCTTGCCGGAAAAGTTGGTGTCGATATAGCCGGTGGCGCCGGGCACGTCGATCACTTCCATCCCGGACAGCCGCCCGATCCCCTTAATCAGGTCGACGGCCGAGATGACCGCCCCCTTTAACCCCCACTGTTCCGAAAAGGATGGGAGCGCCGCCTGCCGCCCCTGTCCCCAGAGCCAGACGGCA
>DVHA01000118.1 GCA_018712425.1 Candidatus Faecivivens stercoravium
ACACGGTCATCACCGAACGGGCCAGCCACGACACCGAAATCCAATAACACCGACAGACTTCTTACTCCTCCCCCTGCCCCTCCGTCCTTCTCCGGCGGAGGGGCTTTTTATGAGCATTTTTTGGGTGCTGCTGCACGCCGGTCTGCTTCGCAGCCCTTAGAAAATTGTTTGCGGGCCGTACGGCATGGCCCGCATTTCGTGCTAAAGCACGAAACCACAATTTTCTGAGGTACCAGCCTTTCTGGAAAGCGGGCGATATACTGCAACAGAGAATAAGCGTACAACCTGTGAAAAAGCGCGGTTTCCCGCCTGCGGGAAATGCCGGCCAAGCCGTACGGCCGGCAAGCGGTTTTTCAGGCGTCCGGATTTTATCCGGACGCCTGAGCTCTGCTCCTTGGATTCTCGCAAACCCTTTAAAAAGGGTTTGATCCTAAACTTATAATCGCCGCACGTTTCTTCGTCACTTTGGCGCCAGCACCGGTTCCGGCGTTTTTCCGGCTGTCCGGCAGGAATTTCCTTTTCTGTCATAATCTCTTTAAAAAACAGGCCGGGATTATGGGTAAAACATCCAAACTTTCCGCAAAAATTTTTACTCGGGTTCCGTTCTTTTCATCCGAAAACGCTTGTATCTCGTGGTGAAATATGCTATAATAACTTTTGTCGGATTTATCTTTCTTAGATAATTTGCATATCCTACGGGCGGGCGTTTTCCGTCCAGTAAACCTGTGGACAATGTGCGGCTTTCCCGCCCGCGACAGGCGCGGCGGTTTCCGGCGGAATCAATTAGATCCATTTTTTCCGGCGGCATGTACGGCGGAAAAAATACCTTGATCGGGGCAAGTGTCGACCGCAGGGAGGCATGCAGCCCCGATGTCAAAAAATTGGAAAAAAGGGAGTGAAGCGACCTTTTTCCCAATCAATAGAAAGGGTTGATTTTACTATGAAACAGTATACAGCGGAAAACATCCGCAATATCGCCGTTGTCGGCCATGGCGGCAGCGGCAAGACGACGCTGGTTGAGGCGCTGGCCTACCGCACCGGGGCAACCGACCGCTTCGGCAAGGTCGCCGACGGCACCACCATCTCCGACTACGATCCCGAGGAGGTCAAGCGCACCTCGTCCCTGAACCTTTCTATTGTCCCGATCGAATATTCCGGTACAAAGATCAACCTCCTCGACGCCCCCGGGCTCTTTGACTTCGCCCTCGGCGAAACCGAAGCCATCCGGGCGGCCGACACGGTGCTGCTGGTCATGTCCGCCAAGTCCGGCCTCACCGTCGGCGCCGAAAAGGCCTACCGGGAAGCCGAGCGGCTCCACAAGCCCCGCGCCATCTTCATCGGCAAGATGGACTCCGGCCACGCCGACTTCTACAAGGTCCTTGAGGACCTGATCCGCAAGTTCGGTGCCCAGATCTGCCCGGTCGTCGTCCCCTATATGGAAGACCACAAGGTCAAATGCTACATCGACCTGATCGGCATGAAGGCCTACACCTATGAAAACGGCTCCCGCCAGGAAGTCAAGATGCCCGACATGGGCCACCGGCTGGAGGGCCTGGTCGGCGCGATCTCCGAAGCGGTCGCCGAGACCGACGACGAGCTGATGGAAAAGTACTTCTCCGGCGAACAGTTCACGATGCTGGAGCTGGTCCAGGGCCTGCACAAGGGCATCTTCGACGGCACCATCACCCCCGTCTTCAGCGGCTCCGCCCAGGAACAGCAGGGGCTCACCCTCCTGCTGGGCGCGATGGTCTCGATGTTCCCGTCGGCGACCGAGGTCGCCCGCGAGGAAGGCGAGGCGGATGAGGGGGTCATCGAGGTCAAGTGCGACCCCGAAAAGCCCACCTGCGCCTATGTCATGGCGACGGTCGCCGACCCGTTTGTCGGCAAGCTCTCCTATGTAAAGGTCATCTCCGGTTCGGTCACCGCCGCAACCGAGCTCTGCAACACCCGCACCGGCGCGGTCGAACGTCCCGGCAAGCTGCTCTACATCCGCGGCAAGAAGCAGGAAGACACCGATAAGGTTTCGGCGGGCGATATCTGCGCGATCAGCAAGCTCTCCGCCAACACCGGCGACACCCTCTGCGACCCGAACCGCAAGATCACGCTGGCAAGGCCCGAATTCCCGAAGCCCTGCTATTCGATGGCCGTCAAGGCCAAGGGCAAGGGCGACGAGTCGAAGATCTCCACCGCCATCGGCCGGATCCTCGAGGAAGACCCCACCCTCTCTTTCTACACCGACCCCGAGACCAAGGAGCAGATCCTCTCCGGGCTGGGCGACCAGCACCTGGACGTCACCGTCGCGAAGCTGAAGAGCAAGTTCGGCGTCGAAGTTATCCTGGATACCCCGACCATTGCCTACCGCGAGACCATCCGCAAGCCGGTCAAGGTCCAGGGCAAGCATAAGAAGCAGTCGGGCGGCCACGGCCAGTACGGCGACGTCATCATCGAGTTCGAGCCCTGCGATTCCGACGGGCTGGTCTTCGAAGAGAAGGTTGTCGGCGGCGCGGTCCCGAAGAACTTCTTCCCGGCGGTCGAAAAGGGCCTCCAGGAATGCGTCCAGAAGGGCGTGCTGGCGGGCTACCCGGTGGTCGGCCTGAAGGCGACCCTGCTGGACGGCAGCTACCACCCGGTCGACTCGAACGAAATGTCCTTCAAGATGGCGGCGGCGCTGGCCTATAAAAACGGCCTGCCCCAGGCGAGCCCCGTCATCCTCGAACCGATCGGCAGCCTCTCGGTCATCGTCCCCGAATCGGTCACCGGCGACGTCATGGGCGACCTCAACAAGCGGCGCGGCCGGGTTCTCGGCATGAACGCGATGCCTTACGGGATGACCGAAGTCGTCGCCGAGGTGCCGATGAGCGAGATGCAGACCTACGCCACCACCGTCCGGCAGATGACCCAGGGCGCCGGCTCCTTCACGCTGGAGTTCGTCCGGTATGAACAGCTGCCCGCACAGCTGGAAGCGGCGGTCATCGCAAACAGCAAGAATAAGGCGGAATAAGAGTTTTTTCACAGGCCCTCGGGAATCCCGGGGGCCTATTATTGCCGAAAAACAAGTTTTTCGGCAAATGACATCCGGGCTGCATGCCTCCCTACGGTCGACACTTGCCCGGATCAAGGTATTTTTTCCGCCGTACATGCCGCCGGAAAAAATGTGATTTAATTTTTTGAGCGCATCGGAAGGTCTCTTTTCTTTTTAGAAAGGCTTTTTCTACAAGCTGAGGTCCTCAGGAACCCCGGGGGCCTGTTTTGTACTTTCAGAGGGAAAAAATGGCACACGTTGATTTTGGTATCATCCCGGACGGCTGACTGCATCTGGATTTTCATGTTTATGGCTGGCCTTGCGAAGAGGAGCAGACCGTTTCTATCTGCGAAGACGACGATATCGTCC
>DVHA01000119.1 GCA_018712425.1 Candidatus Faecivivens stercoravium
GCGGGCGGTTGTCAAGGAAGGAACTGTAAATATGCCCGGACCGATGGGAAAAATGCCCGATTTCAGAATAGAATTCAGAAAAAAACTGGAAATATTTGCGTAATATCCGTAAAAAAATACCGGCATGCCCGACCCGTACTTTTATCGATTCCCCATAAAAGGCCCTGTGTTATTTTATGCACCCTCCTGGTTGAAAAGAACGGCGGAAATCGGTATAATAAAGGATGATATATGGCTTCGCCATATGATATAGCCCTTCGGGCTGTGAGGAATGATGTATTCCCCTGCGGGGAATATGAAGGTACGCTTCGCTGATTAAATAAAAGTGGAAAACGGGAAATGTTCGGGTTTATCGGAAAATCCGCGGAAAACGTTGGATGGAGGGATGGAAATGCGGAAAATCATGCTTTTGGGAATGGCCGGATTGGCGGCGGCGATGCTTTGGGTGTGCGGGCAGAAAGACGAACCCATCATGAGCTCGGTCGCCATGAGCTGAGCGGGGCCGACTTACGAAACGGTCGAAGAACTGGAAGACGATTCCGACCTGGCTGTGATTGGTACGCCGGTTGAAATCGAAGGGTTTCGGACGACTTCCGTTTCTTCGATGGTGACCATTGAAGTGGAAGAGGTGCTGAAAGGCACACCGCCGGAAAAACTGATCCTCTTCCAGTATGGCGGCGAATATCAAAATGAGATTTGTATGCCGCCGGAGGAATTCCCCCTATTAGAAGTCGGGAAGACCTACCTCCTCTACCTCAACGGAGACTACATCCGCGACGGCGAGACCCTCTACACCGTTGTCGGCGGCTACCAGGGGGTGGCGGTGGATACTGACGGGGAATGGACGGCGCTGTCGGAAGCAAATAGGCTTTGGCCAGTGGCCAGTGACCAGTGAATAGTGGCCAGTGAATAGTGAATAGTAGCTAGTGACCACTATCTACTAACCACTAACCACTGCTTTGTTACCGAATTGTTCCTTGTTATAACGGATAAAACCTGATATACTGTTGATAAAAGGATCCGTTTCAGCGGAAAGGAGTGTCACCATGTTCAACGTCCAGAACTTTTTCAACAACGACGACATCAAAATCACCGACCAGCTCGGCCCCTTCTCGGTCCTCGAGTACCAGCGGGACCTGTCGGTCGCGCCGGGCAGCGCGATGCAGGCTTACTACGCCAGCGTGATGAACGTGCGCAAGCGGCAGGTGGTCTGCGACCTGTCGGTCTCCCCCGTCACCGTCCAGGCCGGGGCGATGCAGTGGATGGTCGGCAACGTAAACGCCACCACCGGCATCAAGGGGGTCGGCGACCTGCTGGGCAAGGCGATCCGCGGCAAGGCGACCGGCGAGTCGGCCATCAAGCCGGAGTATGTCGGCGACGGGCTGTTGACGCTGGAGCCGACATTCAAATACATCCTGCTTTTAAGCCTCGACGACTGGAACGGGTCGATCGTGCTGGAAGACGGGCTGTTCCTGGCCTGCGACTCGCGGCTGAAGCACAAGGCGGTCATGCGCTCCAACTTCTCCTCCACCGTTGCCGGCAACGAGGGGCTTTTCAACCTCGGCATCCAGGGCAGCGGCGCCCTCTGCCTCGAAAGCCCCGTCCCGCGGGAGGAGCTGATTACCTTCACCCTTAAGGATGACGTGCTGAAGGTGGACGGGGATATGGCCATCGCCTGGAGCGGCAGCCTCGATTTCACCGTCGAGCGGTCGGGCAGGAGCCTGGTCGGGTCGGCGGCCTCGGGCGAAGGGCTGGTCAACGTCTACCGGGGGACCGGGCGGGTGCTGATGGCGCCGGTGGGCACCGGGCACTAACCAGTGCCCAGTGAAGAGTGAAAAGTGAAATTGGCCTGCGGCCAGTGAAATTTGCCCCGATGGGGCAAGTTAAGGTGTCCCTTCGGGACGATTAAAAAAAGAACCGGGAGGTTTCCGACACAGATCAGCGTCTGTTGAAGCCGGAAACCTCCCGGTTTATCTTTTAAATGAGCGAAGCGTACCTTAACTTGGCCGAAGGCCAAATTTCACTCTTCACTGCGCGGAGCGCAATTTCACTCTTCACTGGCGACTGGCCTCCAGCTTTTCAATCCCCTTCCGGACGCGGGCGATCGTCTCGTCCTTGCCCAGCAGGGCGGCGATCTCGATGCCGCCGCCGGGGGTGAACTGCTTGCCGGACGCGGCGACCCGCAGCGGCCAAAGGATCAGGCCGTTTTTGACCCCTTTGTCGGCGATCAGCTGGAAGACGGCGTCGTGGATCGACTGCATGTTCCAGTTATCCGCCGGGACCGACTCCAGCACCGGCAGCAGGTCGCGGAGGGACTGGAGGGAGTTCTCCGCATTGGTCTTCATCTTCTTGTGGGTGTACATCGCGATGTCGTAATCGGGCAGGGCGTCGATAAAGTCGATCTGCTCGGGGATATCGGTGAACACCTCGGTGCGGGGCTGGAGCATTTCGGCGAGGACGTTTAGATCGAGGTCGCGGCGCTTGGTGCCCTCGTCGATATAGGGCTTCGCGTCCTCGATGAACTTCTCGGGGGTCAGGCGGCGGATATACTCGCCGTTGATCGCCTTCAGCTTCGCGCCGTCAAAGATCGCCGGGGATTTGGAGATGCCGGAGACGTCGAATGCCTCAACCAGCTCGGGGAGGGTGAAGACCTCGTTCTCGCCCTTGGGCGCCCAGCCGAGGAGGGCGATATAGTTGATGACCGCTTCCTCGAGGTAGCCTTTGGCGACCAGGTCTTCAAAGGAGGCGTCGCCGTTGCGCTTAGAAAGCTTGTGGGTCGCGTCCTTCATGACCGGCGGGACGTGGATATAGGTCGGGATATCCCAGCCGAAGGCCTCGTAGAGGAGGTTATACTTGGGGGTGGAAGAGAGGTACTCGTTGCCGCGGATGACGTGGGTGATGCCCATCGTGTGGTCGTCGACGACGTTGGCGAAGTTGTAGGTCGGCATCCCGTCGGCTTTGATGAGGATCTGGTCGTCCAGCTCAGAGTTCTGGACGGTGATGTCGCCGAAGACCTCGTCGTGGAAGGTGGTGGTGCCTTCCTGGGGGCACTTCTGGCGGATGACGTAGGGGATGCCGGCGTCCAGTTTCGCCTGGACCTCCTCTTTGGAGAGGTTGCGGCAGTGGCCGTCATATTTGGGGACCATGCCGGAAGCGGTCTGGATCTTGCGCATCTCCTCCAGCCGCTCCTTGTCGCAGAAGCAGTAGTAGGCGTGGCCGGTCTCAACCAGCTTTTCGGCGTAGGCTTTAAACATCCCCATCCGTTCGCTCTGGATATAGGGGCCGACCGGGCCGCCGATATCGGGGCCTTCGTCCCAGATGAGGCCGGTCTTGCGGAGGGTGTTGTAGATGATGTCGACGGCGCCTTCGACATACCGTTCGCGGTCGGTGTCCTCGATGCGGAGGATAAAGGTGCCATTATATTTTTTGGCGATCAGGTAGGTATAGAGGGCGGTACGGAGGTTGCCGATGTGCATATAGCCAGTGGGGCTGGGGGCGAACCGGGTCCGGACCGGTTTGGTGGGTGTGTTCATAGATTTCGTTCCTTTCCAGTATACAGGTTATCCCTTGTATTGTACCCTCTTTGGGGACGATTGTCAAGGCGGATGGGGGGAAATGATGAAGATTGCCGGTTAAAAGGAATATGGGGTTGCGCTGTCCCGCGCGATCTGGTAAAATAAAGGCAAATCCATAGCGGAAAGGGGCCGGAAAATGGGATTTATTCAAAAACACCGCTGGCTTATTTTATACCTGCTCATTTTGGTGCTGGCCATCGCCGGCGGGACCACCGTGCGGGCTTTTTTAAACCGGGCGGCCGGACCGGTGCGCCTCCCGGCGGTGGCGGAGGCCCTCGACCCGTCCCTCTATGCGCACCAGACGGTGACGGCGGACGGCATTTCGTACCGGGTACCTACCGGGGAGCTGGCCGGGATTTTGCGGCCGGAACAATGGGAAAACTGTGCGGAACCGGAATCCGCCGGTGAACCGGTGACGGTCAGGCTGTCCGAACTCTACGAAATCCGCCTCTATGAAGAGGGGTATGCCTGCGTCTATTACGGCTACGCCAACCCCTGGGAACGGGATACTGCCTGGTACCGCCTGCCGGACGGGACAGC
>DVHA01000120.1 GCA_018712425.1 Candidatus Faecivivens stercoravium
GGTCTGCGCGGTGCGGGAGTTCTCCAAATCGGTCTGGTGGATGCTGCCGATTGTCCGGAGACGGCACGCGTAAAACGAAAAATAAACCGCCCTTCCAAAACGGAGGGGCGGTTTTTGCGTTAAGAAGCGGATTCGACGATCGATTCGAGGGGGGAGAGGATGTCGCTCTGGGGGTCAAGGAGGCCGTCCAGGATGTCGCCCGGCGCGAAGGTGTCCTCGTATTCATCCGGGTTGTCGCGGATGTTTATGGCCGCTTCCAAGATACTTGTATACAAATCATTGACCGGCCTGTTATCATATTCTACAAAAGATGGATGAGTATAAAAGGCATACAACGTGTTTCCCGGCATAACGGCAAACATAGCGGCTTCCCGCTCGGCAAGTTGATAAATTTCATAGTCGGGGTAGTAAATCAAAAAGAGCACCAGATCATCGTTTTGATGCGGCTTGGCAACACCTGACTCCCGATCCCCGGAAATATAAAGCGTAAGGGTATCCGGCGTTGGGGCTCCCAAAAGTGTTTCTTTGACCCGTATAGAAAAACTCATACCCGAAGCATCAGCAAAAGGACTCTCTCCCACCTCTGTGACGACGCCGCGCACCACATTGTCGGCAAATCGAAGGGTTGTTTCCATAGACGGAAAGTAGACAAATGACATCATCGCTTCCGAATAGTGGAGCTGCCGCGTCTCCGGCGAATAGGGATACCGCCAGGTCGCCCGCCTGTACTGCCAGACCCCGAAAACCCCGGCGGCCAGTAAAACCGCCGTGCCAACTACAGCCAGCAAAACCCGTTTTCTTTTGCTCTTCATATGCTCACCCCGTTTGAACCAGTTCTTCCAGGCGGTTGAGGACGCCGCTCTCCGGGTCGAGAATCTGCGGCAGCAGTTCCCCCGGGTCGGTCGTCTCCGCGTACTCTTCGGGGTTTGCCCGGATATTTTCGGCCGCCGACAAAACCGCCTGATACACCGCCAGTATCGGTTTTCCATCCAGTGAAAGAAAAGCCTCTCGCCCGCTGAAAGAAAAAAGCGTTCCGTCCTGCTGAACGCCAAACATTCCGGCGGCATCGGTAACCGGGATATACACCCCGTCTGCTTCTGATAGGAACAACACCAGATCATCATTCCTGCTCAGCTGCGGACAGCCGGGCCTACCATATCCCCAGCAAAAAAGAGAAATTTCTTCTTAATTCATGCTACCCATCAATACCTCGTCCACGCGCAGGATGTAAGAGGTCCCAGTATTTCCCTTTTTCCCTTCTTCTGCAACCCTGACCCGAACTACCACATCAGCCAGCCGCAGGCAGGTGATCAAATCATCCGGATAACCATACAGGGCGTAGGCTGCCGGACGGTCATAGGAAGCCCGATCTTCCACCGTATATATCCTGCGCTTTGTTTCAGTTGCCCACAGGCCGGTTACGACAAATACCGCCGCCGCCAATATCCAGAAACCAAAATAAAACACCCAAGCCCGTTTCTCTCTGCTCTTCATACTCTCCCCCTTTCAGGAAAACTCCCTCTTTCTATATTGATTATACCATAATCAATACTGAATTTCAACAAAATTTTTCGGGTAAATATGGTTAAAATGACCCTTTCTTCCTTTTTCAGCGGACAGCTGGATTTTATGTCCAAAATATGATATAATGACCCCTGTATAATAAAAAGGAAAGAGGGAAAACGATGCTGAAAAAATTCGCCAGCTACTACAAACCGCATATGAAGATGTTCATTCTGGACATGATTGCGGCCTTTATCGTATCGGTGGCCGATCTCTTCTACCCGCGGATCGCCCAGAATATCATCAACGACTATGTCCCGAACAAGAACCTGCAGATGCTGCTCATCTGGTCGGGGGCGCTCCTGCTCATCTACCTCATCAAAATGCTCCTTAACTTTTTTATGCAATACCAGGGGCATATGGTCGGCATCGGCATCCAGTCGGACATGCGCAAGGAAGCCTTTAAAAGGCTCCAAAAGCTCCCCTTTGCCTACTTCGACGAGAACAAGACCGGCGCCATCCTCTCCCGGGTGGTCAACGACACCTTCGAGATCGCCGAGCTCTCCCACCACGGGCCGGAGGACCTCTTCCTCTCGTTCATCACCCTGATCGGCGCGTTTATCATGATGGCGCAGATCAATTTGTGGCTGACCCTCATCCTCTTCGCGGTCGTCCCGCTGATTGTCCTCTTCGCGATTTTGCTGCGGCGGCATATGGACAAGGCTTTCACCCGCTCCCGCGTCGAGATTGCCGAGGTCAACGCGACGATTGAAAACTCGATCGCCGGCATCCGCATCTCCCGCAGCTATGTCTCCTCCGACATCGAGATGCAGAAGTTCGATGAGAACAACAAGCGCTATATCCAGGCCCGGGACGAGAGCTACAAGGTCATGGGCATCTTCTTCTCGGGGATGGGGCTGTTCACCGACCTGCTCTATCTGATGGTCCTCTTTTTCGGCGGGCTGTTCTTCTTTTACAATCAGATCAACGTCGGCGAGTTCGCCGCCTACATCCTCTACATCAATATGTTCTTAAACCCGATCAAGAAGCTGGTCAACATCTTCGAGCAGCTGCAAAACGGCATGACCGGCTTTAAGCGGGTGCAGGAGATCATCGACGAGCCGGTCGAGCCGGAAGACCCCGACGCGAAAGAGCTAAAAGACGTAAAGGGCGACATCGACTTCGACGACGTCACCTTCTCCTATGCCCCCGAAGGGGATAACGCCCCCCACACCGTCATCGACCACCTCTCTCTCCACATCGACAAGGGCAAAACGGTGGCGCTGGTCGGGCCGTCGGGGTCGGGCAAGACGACCCTCTGCCACCTGATTCCGCGGTTTTACGAGATCGACTCGGGCGCCATCAAGATCGACGGACAGGACATCCGGGGGCTGACCCGGCTGTCGCTGCGGCGGAACATCGGCATGGTCGCCCAGGACGTCTTCCTCTTCACCGGCACCATCCGGGAAAACATCGCCTACGGCAAACTCGACGCCACCGACGAGGAAATCTACGACGCCGCAAAGAAGGCCAACATCCACGACTACATCATGACCCTCCCCGACGGCTACGACACCTACATCGGCGAACGGGGCGTCAAGCTCTCCGGCGGCCAGAAGCAGCGGATTTCGATCGCCCGGGTCTTCCTCAAAAACCCGTCCATCCTGATCCTCGACGAGGCCACCTCGGCGCTGGACAACGCAACCGAGATGCTGATCCAGGCGGCGCTGGACAAGCTGTCGGAGGGCCGCACCTCGCTGATCGTCGCCCACCGGCTCTCAACCATCAAAAACGCCGACGAAATCATCGTCCTGACCGAGAAGGGGGTCCAGGAGCGCGGCACCCACGACGAGCTGCTGGCGAAAGACGGGATTTATGCCTCTCTCTACCGCTACCAGTTCAGGGAATAATGAAAATGCCCGGAAGCTGTCTAAAAAGCTTCCGGGCTTTGTTTTTGGATTATGTTTTGGGTGCTGCGCACACTTTATTATAGGTGGAGCAGCTGTGGACAACTTTAGAAGTACGGAAAGTGGGCGCCTGCCAAGGAGCTCTGCTCCTTGGATTCTCGCGACCCCTTTAAAAAGGGGTCGATCCTAAACTTTTGATGCCGCAGGTTGTTTGGCAACTTCAGTGTCAGCGCCGTTTTTCGCGTTTTGGGGAATCAGATTTTATTCCTCCCGAAGTTCCACCGCCAGCCGCTTTAAAATCCGCTTTTCCAGCCGGGATATGTAGGACTGGGAAATCCCGATATGGTCGGCGACCTCCTTCTGGGTGTGTTCCCGGCGGCCGTCCAGCCCGAACCGCATCTGCATAATCTCCCGCTCCCGGCCGGGCAGCCGCCGGACCGCCGCCCGGAGGGCGACCTTTTCCGCCTCCGCCTCCAGGCCCTCGCTGACGGCGTTTTCCGGGGAGCCGAGGACGTCGCTTAGAAGCAGTTCGTTTCCGTCCCAGTCGACGTTGAGCGGTTCGTCAAAGGAGACTTCGCTCCTGAGCCGGGAGGTCTTCCGCAGGTACATCAGGATCTCGTTTTCGATGCAGCGGGAAGCGTAGGTCGCCAGCTTATTCTTCTTGTCCGGCGAAAAGGTGTCGACTGCCTTGATCAGGCCGATCGTTCCGATCGACGAGAGGTCCTCCAGCGAATTGCCGCCCCCCTCGAATTTGCGGGCGATGTAGACCACCAGCCGCAGGTTCCGGGTGATGAGCGTCTCCTTGACCGCCGGGTCGGGGAGCCTTTCCACCAGCCGTTCCTCCTCCTCGCGGGTGAGGGGCGGCGGCAGCGACCCGCCGCCCATAAAATGGAGCGCGTCCTCCCCGGCGGGGGATTTCAGCTTAAACCGCCGGGGGTCCGGCTTTTTCAGCCAGAAGACCAGCTTCAGCCCCAACTTTTCCGCACCCGAAAACAAACTCTGCATCCTGCATCCTCCTTCATCCGTTTCAGTTGACCGCCCCGATGACCCCATCAACCCCCTCCTCTCCGGCGGAAAAGCAATCTTCTTCTGTCAGTGCCAGAAAACAGCGGAAAGCGGCGCCGTCCCGCTCCCGTTTCAGTTCCGCTTCAAACCCGGGCAGCAGCTTTTCCCCCGCCGCCGTCCGGCAGGGGATGAATTTCAGCTTCCCGGGGTAAGCCCGCCCCACTGCCGCGGCGAGGCTTAAGTCCCCCGCGGCGGCCGCCGCTTCCGGCGGCAGGAAACCGGCGGCTTTTTTCCCGATGACCGCCACCGGGAGGCCGGAAAAGGTGAGGCGGTTGCCGGTATCGGTGAGCAGGCGGAGGTAACCGGCGCGGCCGAGGGCCTGGACGGCGTACCCCTCGACGAGCTTTTCCGGCAGCCGCTTTTCCAGCGCCGCCCCCATCCCCCGGGCCGCCAGATACCCCACCGTCGCCGCCCCGGCGAGCATCCAGGCCGGGATATGGAAATAAACGGTGCCGTTATGGACCGCCAGCCCCCGGGGGCTTAACAGGCTCCAGAGGGCCGCCATCCCCCCGGCGAAAAGAAGGCTGACGACAAACAGGAGCCCGGTCATCCGCAGGAACATCCATCCCCCTTCCCAGCGGAAGGCCAGCCGGACAAGCCCCATGGCGAGTGCCAGCCGGAGGATGACCAGCACCGGATCCGGCAGCGGAGGCAGCAGGATGATGAGCGAACTCATCCCCCCGAGCAGCGAGGCGAGCGCCATCCGCCCCCGTCCCGCCCGCCGGCGGCAGAGCTCCCCGCAGGTGCGGAGCATCGTCCAGCTGATCAGAAGGTTTAAGGCAATCAGCACATCGACATAGACAGTCTGCACGGCATCCCCTCCAGCCCTTCCAGTATACGCCAAATCTCCGGAAGAAACGGTCGAAGGGGCTGACTGATGAAAAACAAGTTTTTCATCAGAATAACATCCGGGCTGCATGCCTCCCTGCGGTCGCACACCCCGCCGGATCAAGGTATTTTTTCCGCCGTACATGCCGCCGGAAAAAATGTGATTTAATTTTTAGTGCGCATTGATCGAAGTCCTGGGCGAATCATAAATAGACGCAAAAAGCCGCCAAGGTGGAAAAACTCCGCCTTGACGGCTTTCTTTATTCTGCATTCATCCGCTGTATAATGACCTCCGCCGCCTCTTCCGCTGTAATCCCGTCGACCGGGATCAGCACCGACGGCAATTTATCATAGAGAGGAAGCCGCGCAATGCTCCTCTCGATGTCGCTCTCTTTCCGCAGGCCCTTCTCAATATCCCCGCGGATATGGCGTTCCAGCGTCTCAGGGGAGCAGGTGAGCGAGAACCAGTGCACCTCCGTCTCCCGGAGGGTTTCCGCCCCAATCCGCCGGAGCAGCTCCTCCGCAATCTCCCGGTGGTCCATCACCCAGGAGAAGATGACCGTTTCGCAGGCGGGGGAGTGTAAAAACTGCCGCAGCAGGAAGGTGATATTCTGCTGGACCATCTCCTTGGTCCCGTCGTTGACGGTAAAGGGCTGGATGTCCCAGCACCAGTCCCCGTCCAGCATCGCCGCCGGCTGAAGGCGGTTTTGCAGCGCCCGGGCGGTGGCCGTCTTGCCCACCCCCATCGCGCCGCCGATGAAAATCAGGCGTTTCATAACGGCCTCCTTATCCGATTGTAAAGATGTCCTCCACAATAACCGGCATCCGCCCCTCCTCGCCGCAGAGGTAGACCACCATCTGGTAGCGGTATTCCCCGGCGGAAAGGGTGATGCCCGCTTCCGGCCAGCCGGTCATCCCGTAGAGGGTCTCGCCGGCAGACAGCGTCTGGGAGCCGGGCGGATAGTCCTCCGTACTGCCGCAGACAGCCTCCCAGCCGTCCCCGGTCCGCTTTTCCAGCCGGTTGACGCCGCCGGTATCCAGCTGCATGCCGGTGCCGTTTTGCAGGCAGAACTCCGCC
>DVHA01000121.1 GCA_018712425.1 Candidatus Faecivivens stercoravium
GCCACAACCAGGATTCCTGCCGGAAGATCGAGGCATTCCTCGCCCGGGCGGACGCCGGGGAGGGGGAGATGCCGGAGGCGGTCAACCTCCAGAAGGGCGAACGGGAGTTTTTCACCCCCGTCCGCGACAAAAAGGGGAAGGTCATCGGCTATTTTGAACGGCACGAGTGGTACTGGGATTTAAAGCCGCTGGATGGGAACGGCTGACCGGCGGGGGATGAGCGGGAGCGCCTTAAAGCTTATTGCGGCCGGCTGTATGCTCATCGACCACACCGCCTGGGCGTTTGTCCCGACCGTCTCGCCCCTGGGGTTTTTGCTCCATCTGATCGGGCGGGTCACCGCCCCGGTGATGTGCTTCATGATGGCGGAGGGGTACCGGCATACCCGCAGCTTTAACCGGTATTTCCTGCGGGTCGCGGTGTTCGCGGCGGTCTCCTACCTGCCGTTTCTCTATTTCCAGACGGGTGGGCTCCCGGACGGCGGGAATTTCCTCACCTTCAACATGCTCTACACCCTCGCCCTCTGCCTTTTAGCCCTGAAGGCGGACGAGATGCTGACGGGGCCGGACAAGGCCGCGGCCCTCTTTTTGTTGGTTTTTCTGTCCCTGTTTGGGGACTGGCCGGTGGCGGCGGTGCTGTTTACCCTGAACTTTTCCCGGAACCGCCGGGACTTTAAACGGATGGCGCGGAACCACTTCTGGATCACCGCCGGGTTTACGCTGGTGTTCGGTTCTGTCTACTGGCAGATGGGGCTTTCCTGGGGGGATATCCTGGGGAATAGCCTGTTCCAGTTCGGCACCCTCCTGGCCTTGCCCCTTCTCCGGGCGTACAACGGGCGGAAGGGGAGAAATATCGGCGGGAAATGGTTCTTTTATATCTTTTACCCGGCCCATCTGCTGGCCCTGGGGCTGCTGCGGTGGGCAATCTGAACGGAAATTTTTTTTCTTCCGGATGAATGGTTTTAGCCTTCTCAGTCGTGTTAGAGGTGAAAGGGGAGAACTTCTCCCATTTGCAATCCAACCCTAAGGAGGAACCGATTATGAAGAAAAAAATGTTTGTCACGCTGGCCGCTCTCGCCCTCGCCGCCGCCGCACTGGCTGTCCCCGCCGCCGCCCATGGGCATGGCGGATGGCATGGGGAATGCCGGCAGGCCGTCAGCTGCCTAGATGCGGACGGAACCTGCGGGCGCGGGAACTACACCGATGAAGACGGCGACGGGGTCTGTGACTACTGCGGCACCGCTTGCGGATACCGGCACTATGCCGATGAAAACGGTGACGGGCTCTGCGACAACTGCGGGACCGCCTGCGGATACCGGCACTATGCCGACGAAGATGGTGACGGGGTCTGCGACAACTGCGGCGGCGTCCACACCGTGCAGCGCTATGGCGGCGGGAACGGCCACCATGGCGGGAGACACCGCTGCCGGTAAATAAGTTGTCTGTTTGGGGAGAGGCAGGATGCGGAGCGAACAGGAGACGGAACGGGCGCTGGCCCTTTACGCCGATACCGTCCGGCGGATTTGCATGGTGCACCTGAAAAACGAGGCCGACACCGAGGACATTTTCCAGACGGTCTTTATCAAATACCTCCTGTCCTCCCCGCCCTTTCGGGACGCGGAACATGAGAAAGCCTGGTTTATCCGGGTGACGATCAACGCCTGCAAGGACCTGCTGCGGAGCTTTTTCCGCAGCAGGACGGTGCCGCTGGAAGAACTTCCCCTGTCCGCCGCGGTGGAAGAGGGGGACCGCGGCTTGTGGGAGGCGGTCTGGGCGCTCCCGGAAAACTACCGGGATGTCCTCTACCTCCATTATTACGAAGGGTATACCGCCCCGCAGATTGGGAAGCTGCTGCACAAAAACGTCAACACGGTCTACACGCTGCTGGGGCGAGCAAAAAAGTTGCTGCGGGAAAGATTGGAGGGGGAAGATGGATAAACGGTTTGCGGAAGCGGTCGACAGGGTCCATGCTGTCCCCGGCCTGGTTGAACATACCCGCGCCGCCCTCCGCACCGCGCGGCAGGCGCGGAAACGGATGGCCCGGAAGGTTATGGCCGCGGCGGCGTCCTTTGTTCTGGTCGTCTCGGCCGGCGGATGGCTCTGGTTTACGCCGGTCAGCGCCGTCAGCATCGACGCGGCCCAGCCGGTCGAGCTGAAGATCAACCGGTTCGGGCGGGTCGTGTCGGCGGAGGGAACTGACGGGCTGCTCTTTTCCGGCTGTGAAGAGGCGGTTTCCCGGCTGCTGGATGAACTGCAGGCGGATGCAGACGGGGAGCTTTACATCACCGTCACCGGCGGGGACGAAACGCTTGCCGAGACGGTTTTCGACTGCGCGGCCGGACGGCAGGGGGTCTACTGCGACGCCGGTAGCAGCGAAGAGATTTCCGCCGCCGAAGAGGCGGGGCTCCCCCTCGGGAAATACCGGATGCTGCTCGCTTTGCAGGCCATCGACCCGTCGGTGACGGCGGAGGAGGTCGCGGGGCTCAGTATGAAACAGCTGCGGGAGTGGGAAGCTTCCCTGTCGGAAGGGGGCCAGGCGGACCATACGGAAGAAACGGGTGCCGGGAAAGGCCCCGGCTACCGCGGCGGCAACGGGAACGGTGAAGGCAAACAGAAAGGAAAGGGATAACCGATGCGGGTTTTGACGGCGGAAGAGATGCGCCGGGCGGAAAAGCTGGCGGTAGAGGCCGGTTCCAGCTATGAGGCGCTGATGGAGCAGGCGGGGCAGGGGGCGGCGTCGCTGCTGTTGTTCCGTGAACGGGCACGGCTGGAAAAAGAGGGGCTGACCGTCCTGCTGGGCCGGGGGAACAACGGCGGCGACGGATTGGTGATCGCCCGGGCGGTGCTGGAGGCGCTGCCGG
>DVHA01000122.1 GCA_018712425.1 Candidatus Faecivivens stercoravium
TATGTCTATACATCGTTAGTTTTGTTGTATAGCATACGCAAAATAAGCATGACAAAAAAGCCCATATTGAAAATGGGAAAAATCTTTTTTGATTTCAATGCTTATCGAATACGCATGCTATGTAACATAAATCGAGCTTTCCGATAAGCACTCAAAATTAAATCACATTTTTTCCGGCGGCATGTACGGCGGAAAAAATACCTTGATCCGGGCAAGTGTCGACCGTAGGGAGGCATGCAGCCCGGATGTTATTCTGTCGAAAAACTCGTTTTTCGACAGTCTTAAACGCCCGGTAAGCAAAAAGCCTTACCGGGCGCCTACTCGCTGGAACAAAAGCCGTCGATCAGGCTTCCTTATGGATGACTTCGACGCCGTTGTAGTAACCGCAGCTGCCGCAGACCTTATGGGGAGCCTTCAGCTCGCCGCAGTTGGGGCATCTGGACAGGGCGGGGGCACTGAGTTTCCAAACCGCGCTGCGTCTTTTGTCTCTTCTAGCCTTGGATACTTTTCTCTTCGGGACTGCCATTGTAAAAACCTCCTATTGGGATTATAGCATGGGGAACCGGGGCACGGCAAAAGCCCTCCCCTGAAGTTTAAGATCAGTCGGGAAACAGGTCGCTGAGCGCCTGCCAGCGGGGGTCTATCTCCTTTTTGCAGTCACAGGGGCCGAAATTGAGGTCCTTGCCGCATTTCGGGCAGAGCCCCTTGCAGTCCTCCCTGCACAGAACTTTGGTAGGCAATTCCAGCAGGAGGTCGGCCCGGACCAACTCGTCCAGGTCCAACTGCCCGTCCGCGCAGACAATGAATTCCGCATCCTCGTCATCCCCGGACAGCTCTCTGACCAAAATGTGTGAGAAGCGGTACTCGACCGGCTTCTCGAACGCCTTCAAGCAGCGGTCGCACGTAAGCGACAGGACCGATTTCACACTGAAAGCGAGCCTCACCACACCGGCCCGGTTTTCAATCTTCCCTGTAACCCGCACGGGCTGCTGAAAGGGTGCACAGCCATAAAGGCTTTCCTTTGAAAAGTCGAGAGCGCAGTCAATCTCCTCCGCCATCCCGACTGTATCAAATAACCTGATTAAATCCATTTTCATTTCGACACCTCATAATGCCACGAATTTTATTATAATATCCGTAAGCCCTTTTTGTCAACCCCTATTTTGCCCTGCCCCGTAGAATTTTAACCGGCCTCCGCCCCGGTAAAATGGGCGTTTCGCCCAATCCCCGCCCCCGCCGGAAAAGATGGAATCCCGCTTTTTCACCACTCTCCCCATTGTATAAACATCCTGAACTTATACATTTTGCAGAAAAGGGCAAAACCCGGTCGAAAAAAGCTGGATTTTGCCCGTACTTTTCCACATTCCTAACCGAGTTTTCCACCGAGTTTTACCATCTGTATTCCGATTCCAAAACGTAATATTCTCGGTTTTTCGGCAGATTCCCGTTTTTGCCTGCATTTCTCTGAAAGTCATACGGAAAGCCCCAACCATTCTTGTAAATCATCCATAAAATATGACACATCGTTTTAATCAAATTGCCTGAATTCATGGATTGTTTACAGAATTATTTTGACAACAGGCCTATTTCATGCTACACTATATAGTATACGAACAAGCGCGGGGCCGGGGGCCTCCCCCTGTCCCGAATATCTTCAAAGGGGTAGTATGACTTATGAAAATGAAGATTCTGTTTACGCAGAAAAAAGAAGGCAAAAAGGACAATCCTGAGCTGATCGGCGATTATCTTTCCCGCATCTACAAAGTAAAAGGCGACAAGGTCCCCCCCGCATATCCCTGCGAGAGCGAAATCCTCGTTATCCTCTGCTTTGAGAACTACGGCAAGATCGACCAGAAGCTGGTCAAGTTCTGCCAGGACCTCTCCACTGCCCGCGCCCACAACGTTGCGCTGGTCATCCTTTCGAAGGACGGCTCCACCGACGCCGGCGAACTTACCGGCATCTTCAAACAGAACGGCGTCAACGTCGCCGGTACCTGCGGCATCGCGGTCCCGAAGGGCCTCTTCGGCGCCAAGAAGGTCAGCGACGCCGACACCCAGAAGGCGAAGACTTTCTGCGACCAGATGATCGGCAAGCTGTTCGATCCCTCTGCGTTAAGCTGATCCAGACATTCAAAAAGTCACCAGAAAGCGGCATTCCTCCGGGAACGCCGCTTTCTTTTTTTGAGTATTTTTTGGGTGCTGCGCACGCTTCGTTATCAGTGGCAAAGCTGTGGTCAGCTTCGGAAGTACGGTAACTGAGCGCCTGGGAAGGGGCTCTGCCCCTTCCATTCCCGCAAGCCCTTTAAAAAGGGCTTGACCCTAAACTTCTGATCTTCGCACGTTTCTATGTCACTTTAACGCCAGCGCCGAATTTTACGTTTTGGCAATCCGCTTTTTCTATTTCCAGGCCGCAAATCCCCAAAAGAGCCTCCCTCCGTCCGCTTCCATGAAAGCGGGTGGGATAAAGAAAGTTACAAAATGATGACAAAACCGTATTTCGAGTGTGTATCTTACCGAGATTTTACATGAATTTGTCAAAAGTTTGGATTCGAGTTTAATTTGAGCCTCTATACTGGTTGTCAGTCGGAAACCGAAAATCCGAAAACAACTGCACAATCAAATTATGGAGGAGAAACTATGAAAAAGATTGTCCCGATCCTTTTGTCCCTGCTCACAGCTGCCTCCGTCCTCGGCAGCTGCTCCACCGCTGGCGTCGAGACTGTCGCACAGACCGCTGCTGACGCGGCTGCAAAGGTCACCGGCGTCGAAGCCGCTTCCACCTATAAGTACAGCGGCAAGAGCCCGAAATACGTCTTCCTGTTCATCGGCGACGGCATGAGCTACCCCCAGATCCAGTCCACCTCCGATTATCTCGGCGCGCTGAACGACTCCGATTACTTTAAGGCCCAGCCCAGCCTCGACGACAACGGCGGCGCCATCCTCGACGGGCCGGAATACTTAAACTTCATGAACTTTGAAGCGGCCGGCTCCGCTGTCACCTACGACTCCAACAGCTTCGCCCCCGACTCCGCTTCCACCGCCACCTCCATCTCCACCGGCCACAAGACCTACTCCGGCACCATCAACATGAGCGAGGACTACACCACCGCTTATGAGACGATCGCCGAAAAGGTCCACGAGCAGAAGGGGATGAGCGTCGGCATCATCACCTCCGTCAACCTCAACCATGCTACCCCCGCGGCCTTCTACGCCCACCAGGCCAGCCGCAACAGCTACTACGACATCGGCCTTGAGCTGATCGACTCCGGCTTTGAATACTTCGCGGGCGGCGGGCTGCTCTCCCCTGACGGGGCCGACGGCAGCTCCGAAAACCTCTATGACCTCGCCGAGGCGGCCGGCTACCAGGTCGTCACCACCCAGGCCGAGGCCGAAGCCATCACCGAAGGCCCGGTCATCAGCATCGACGAACATCTCGCCGACTCGGACGCGATGGCCTACGAAATCGACCGGACCGACGATATGTGGTCGCTGGCCGACCATGTCGAAAAGGGCATCGAGGTCATGGAAGACGACAAGGACGGCTTCTTCATGATGTGCGAAGGCGGCAAAATCGACTGGGCCTGCCACGCCAACGACGCCGCTTCCACCATCCACGACACCCAGGCCTTCGCCGACGCGGTCCAGGTTGCGATCGACTTTGCCGAGGAGCATCCGAAAGATACCCTCATCGTCGTCACCGGCGACCATGAAACCGGCGGCCTGACCATCGGCTTCGCCGGCACCGACTACGATACCTACCTGACCCTCTTAAAGAACCAGAAGATCTCCTTTGCCAAGTACGACTCCGACTATGTCGCCGCCTACAAGGAGAACAAGACCAGCTTCGAGACCGTCCTTTCGGACATCGAACGGCTCTTCGGCCTCAAGGCTTCCGGCAGCTCCACCGACAAGATGGTCCTGACCGATTACGAGATGGAACAGCTCCGTGCCGCTTATGAAAAGAGCATCAACGGCACCGCCGCTTCCGAGTATGAACAGGAAGAGTACGTCCTCTACGGCACCTACGAGCCCCTGAGCGTCACCATCACCCACATCCTCAACAACAAATCCGGCATCAGCTTCACCTCTTACTCCCACACCGGCCTGCCGGTCGCGGTCCTGGCCCATGGCGTCGGGGCGGAGGAGTTCAACGGCTACTACGACAACACCGGCATCTTCGACCGGATGGCCGCGATGCTGAAGGTTGACTAACCTCAACAGATCTCTCACTCTTTCATATCCGTAAGCCTCTCCCGTCCCGTCATGGGGCGGGAGTTGGCTTATCTGGGAATGAAAGCGGGGCCGAAGCGCCCTTTTTGCTGGGCTCTGTCCCGCGGGAATGGCGTTCGGCAAATCTGGGTCCAGGGGCCTTTGGCTCCTGGCGGTTTCCAAAGGCAGAGCCTTTGGTCCATCCAAGTGAAACTTGGCGAGTCCAGGCGAGGAGCCTGGTCGCTGCCTTAAGGGCAGCAAAATCAATATCATATTATGAAAGAAAAACGGATGCTTGAAGGAGTCTACACGGATATGCAAAAGAAAATATTCTCAAAAGATTGGCTGCGGTACAACGCGCCGGTGCTGGTCTGCCTCGCGGCGATCCTCATTCTGATCTTCCTGCCCACCGGGTTTGAAGGGGCGGTCGACTACCAGGGCACCGAACGGGTCCGGGCAGAGGTCCTCTCGGTCGACAACTCGACAATTGTCGACACCGGCCTGGTGCGGTCGGGGGAACAGCGCTGCCGCCTCCGGATTGAGGAGGGGATGTTTAAAGGGGTCGAGGCCGACGGGGTCAATATGCTCAATGGCTCGCTGGAACAGGACAAGATCTTCTACCCCGGCGACCAGGCGATGGTCGTCGTCAGCCACCAGGGGGACACCATCCTGACCGTCACGATGACCGACCACTACCGGTTAAACTGGGAGCTGGTGATGGGGGCGGCCTTCGCCGTCTTCCTCATCCTCTTTGCCGGCAAGACGGGCCTCCGGGCGATCGGCGCCTTCGCGCTGACCATCCTCTGCCTCTGGAAACTGCTGGTGCCCTTCTACCTTCGGGGCTGGAACCCGATCTGGCTGGGGCTGGGGATTATCCTCTTCCTCACCGTCATGATCATCGGCCTGGTCTACGGGTTTGATAAGCGGTGCGCGGCGGCGGTTTCGGGGTCGTTTCTGGGGGTCCTGGTCACCTGTCTCCTGGGCGTCTTCTTCACCGATCTCTTTAAAATCCACGGGGCGGTCATGTCCTACTCCGAGAGCCTCCTCTACTCGGGGTTCCAGGACTTAAACCTCACCCAGATCTACATGGCCTCCATCTTCATCGGCGCGTCCGGTGCGGTCATCGACCTGTCGGTCGACATCGCGTCGGCGGTGTACGAAGTCACCGAGAAGCGGCCCGACCTCCTCTGGAAAGAGGCGACCAAATCCGGCCTGACGGTCGGCCGCAACGCGATGGGGACGATGACGACGACCCTCCTGTTCGCCTACTCGGGCGGATACATCGCCCTTTTGATGGTCTTCATGGCCCAGGGGACGCCGATTGACCAGATGCTCAACTACAAGTATGTGGCGGCCGAGCTGATCCACACGGTTATCGGCTCCTTCGGGCTGGTCACCGTCGCGCCCTTTACCGCCCTCTGCTCCGGGATCCTGTTTACCTGGGGACGGAAGCCGGGGGAGGTCCAGGCGCCGCTCTATGCGGGCGGTGAGGCGGCCGGAGAAGCCGCCTCCGCCGCGAACAGCGAAGCAAAGTAATTTTCTCCATTGAAACGAAAAACCGCTCTCTGCGGGCTATAAGGCCCGGGAGAGCGGTTTTCTGACTGTCGAAAAACAAGTTTTGCGGAAACGTAAGAATCGGCGCTGGCGTTAACGTGACAAAGAAACGGGCGAAAAATCAAAAGTTTTACTCGATTTTTTTCAAAAAATCGCGGGAATGGAAGGGGCAGAGCCCCTTCCCAGGCGCTCAGTTACCGTACTCCCGAAACTGGCCACAGCTTTGTCACTGATAACGAAGCGTGCGCAGCACCCAAAAAATACCCAAAAAAACTTTTTCGACAAACTGAAAACCGCTCTCTGCGGGCTATAAGGCCCAGGAGAGCGGTTTTTTTACTTATTTGAAAGTCATGCCGGCTGGCCGAGGGCCCGGAGGGCCTTCAGCGTTCCGTCCATGTTCTCGGCGTGCCAGCTGGAGATTTTCAGCCCGTCCATATACCAGCTGAGGACGCTGGAGGTGCGCCAGCCGCTCAGCTCCTTCTGCTGGGCGGTGAAGGCGATCACATCGGTACCGGTCGTGATGGTGATCCGGTCGTTCAGCATCTCCTCCGACACCTCGACCGAGCGGATGGCGGCATACGGGATTTCGAGGGTGACGGATTTTTCCAGCGTGCCGCTCAGTTTGCTGAAGGGGACCAGCACCAGTTCGTCCCGGCACATCTGGAGGACGTAGAACTCCATGCTGAAAAAGTTCGCGATGGCGGCGCTCAAATTTGCCGGCGCAAATTTGACGATGATGCCCCTGTCCTCGACCGGCTCAAAGCCGGCGTTTACCAGAATGTCCCGGACGCGTTGTTCGTTTGCCATGATGTTGTTACCTCCTGGGGTTTGGAATGGTTTATCTGCAAAAGGCGATGTAGCCCGCGGCAGTCGGGTGGTCGGCGATGAGGGCGCCCTTTTCCCTCATAACATGGAAGGCAATCAGCAGGTCGCCCCCGGCGGCGATAAAGTTTACCAGCATGGCCACCACCGAAAAGGTGCCCGGGTAAACCGCCAGAAAGAGGGCGCTGCCCCCGCCGAGAATACAGAAAGGGAGCAGCGCCCCCAACAGGTACTGCCCCCGGCGGAGGGGGACGGTGCAGGCACAGCTGGGCATCAGGGCGCTGACGTTAAACCGGACAGCTTTCCAGCCCCTGCCGCTGGATACCGCCCAGCCGAGGCCATGGAGCAGCTCATGGGCAAAAACCGACAGGGCGAGGATCAAAACCAGGGCGATATAGAAGGATACCCCGGAGATGTCGATCAGGTGGGCCCGGTGGACAAGGGCCAGCCGGTAAACGACAAGCAGCAGGGCGGCAAAGGGCAAAGCGCAGACCAGACCTAAGCCGGTAGCCCTGCCGGCGGAAAAGGTGACGTCTTTCTCCCGGTAGCCGGCGTCCAGGAGGCGCTGCCGGAACGCGTGGAAATCTTCGCGGGCGGTTTGCTTTTGGGTCATAGCGGGTTCCTCCAATCTGTTTTCGGTTTGGCTTTACACCCAGATTATATACTATTCATTTCAAAAAGTCAAGTATTTCTTACATAAACAAAGAAAAATATGCCCGCCGGCCCTGCGGCGGGATTCACAGTCAGCGGAGCTTGCGCAAAATCAAAATAGAAAGGTCAGCCGTCAGGAAAAAGGCGTTGAAGACCAGCCGGACGGCGTTGGTATAGACAAGCGGGTCGCTGGTGACGGTATAGGTGAAAAGGGTCAGCAGGTTCATCCCGACAAACAGCGCGATGACGCCGTACAGGCAGGCCCTGCCGAGGATCCCCCGTCCATGTTCGTCCCGCCCCTCCTTGGAGAGGGCGTAGACGAGGAAGAAGATAAAGAGGGCGAAGACGAAAAAGAGGTTGATATATGAAAAAGTCATGTCGCAGAGCAGGCGGTAGATAAAACTTCCCATATTGGTCCCTCCGTTAGCGGATCGGCAGTTTCCGGACGATCAGGATGGCGGCGTCGGCGGTTAAAAGCACCGCCGAGTAGGCCAGCTGCATACAGCTGCGCATCCGGACGGGGTTTTCGCTCGCCCAATCGGTGAAGCCGCTTAACACGTTCATCGAGACAAACAGCATGATAAAGGCGGCCAGCGAGGCGATGGCCGTCACCTTCCGCCCCCGTTCGTCCCGGCCCTCCCGGGAGAAGAAGTAGAAGATGAAAAAGGCCAGCAGCAGAAAGCCGACAAAGCTGCTGACCTGAAGGGCGGTCTGGTTGTCGAAAAACAAGAGAAGCCAGGGTTCCATAGTTGATGTTCCTCCAAAAATAGGATGGCCGCTGCGGGGCGGAAAAGGCGTTCCCGGTTAAGTTTCCTCCCGGAAGTCAAAGAGGTCCTCGATCGTCACCCCGAAGACCTGGGCGATGCTGTACGCCAGCAGCATCGAAGGGTTGTAGCGGTTTTTCTCCAGCTGCATGATCGTCTGGCGGGAGACGCCGACCAGGTCGGCCAGCTCCTGCTGGGTCATCCGCCGGGTCGCCCGGTAGATATGGATTTTGCTGTCAAAGCTGTATCGATTCTTTTTTGCCACGCGCCCGCCGCCTTTCTGTATTGCGTATCCAGTATATCATATTTTAAAGGTTCCCACAACATTTTTGCCGCCGGTACGGGCATCATTTTTCGTTTTTATGGCATGGAATGTTTATTTCGCTGCCCTTATGGCAGCGACCAAGGGTCCCCCTTGGATGGGGCCAAGTTTCACCCCAATGGACCAGGACCCTAGCGGGCCCTGGTCCCGCGCTGTCAGAAAAACGTGGTTTCGAGCTTGCGAGAAATGCCGGCCAATGCCGTATGGCCGGCAAACGTTTTTCTAGCTATCGCTTGCGATAGCGTGATGCAGGCCGTGTCACCCGTACCCACCGCATAAGACCGGCCGTGGAAGGCCGGTCTTCGGACGTCAATAGTTCGCTCGAAAAGTTCCAAAAATCCGCCTGCCCCCTCGCTCCCCCCACAGCAAAAGCCCCCGCGCGTCTCCGCACAGGGGCTTTCCAATCTATCAGACGTTTCCGCCGGAACTTATTTGGTCTCGTCGTACTTGTCCGCTTCGTCGTTCCAGGAGTAGAGCTTGCGCAGCTCGGCGCCGACCTTCTCCAGCTCGTGGTCGGCCGCTTTGGCGCGGGCCGCCATGAAGTGAGCACGGCCGCCGGCCTTGTTCTCGGTGATCCACTTGGAGGCGAAGGTGCCGTCCTGGATCTCGGCGAGAACCTTCTTCATCTCCGCCTTGGTGGCGTCGGTGATCAGCCGCTTGCCGGTCTCGTAGTCGCCGAACTCGGCGGTGTCGGAGATCGAGTAGCGCATCATCGAGAAGCCGCCCTTGTAGATCAGGTCGACAATCAGCTTCATCTCATGGATGCACTCGAAGTAGGCGTTTTCAGGGGCATACCCGGCCTCGACCAGCGTCTCGAAGCCCGCGGTCATCAGGGCGGTGACACCGCCGCAGAGGACGCACTGTTCGCCGAACAGGTCGGTCTCGGTCTCGATCTTGAAGGTGGTCTCGAGGACGCCCGCTCTTGCGCCGCCGATGCCGGCCGCGTAGGCCAGGCCGTTATCCAGCGCATGGCCGGTGTAGTCCTGGTAGATGGCGATCAGGTCGGGGACGCCGTGGCCCTCGAGGTATTCGGAGCGGACGGTGTGGCCGGGGCCCTTCGGGGCGATCATGATGACGTCGACGTTGGCGGGCGGGACGATCTGCTTGAAGTGGATGTTAAAGCCGTGGGCGAACGCCAGGGTCTTCCCTTCGGTCAGGTAGGGGGCGATGTCCTTCTTGTACATATCCGCCTGCTTCTCGTCGGGGATCAGGATCATGATGATGTCGGATGCCTTGGTCGCTTCCGGCACGGTCATGACGGTCAGGCCGGCCTTTCTGGCCTTCTCCGCGGACTTGGAGCCTTCGTAAAGGCCGACGACGACGTCGACGCCGGAGTCGCGCAGGTTCAGCGCATGGGCGTGGCCCTGGGAGCCGAAGCCGATAACGGCAACCTTTTTGCCGTCGAGGGCGTGGATGTCACAGTCTTTCTGATAGTAGATTTTCACTGCCATGGGAATGTTCCTCCTCAAGATGTAGGTTGAAATTTTTATGGCGAAGCTGGTTTTGGCCAGCTAGGTTGCGCGTTGAAAGGTTTATACGTTAAACGACTCGTTGCCCTTTTCGAGGGCGATCGACCCGGTGCGGATGACCTGTTTGAGCCCATAGGGCCGGACGATGTCCAACAGGTTTTCCAGCCGCTCGGTGGTGTTGCAGCACTCGATGGTCATCGAGTTCCGGGTGATGTCGACCAGCCTTGCGCCGTACATATCCGCCAGTTCCTTGATCTCCTGCCGGGTCTGGGCGGTGGCGTTGATCTTAATCATCATCAGCTCCCGGGAGATGATCTCGTCGGGGACAAAGTCCTTGACCTTGATGACGTCGATCAGCTTGTTCAGCTGCTTCTCGATCTGCTCGATGGCGTTTTCCTTGTCGTCGACGACGATCGTGATGCAGGAAACCCGCGGGTCAGCGGTGGTGCCGACGGCGAGGGAGTCGATGTTGAAGCCCCGCCGGGCGAACAGCCCCGACACCCGGGACAGGACGCCGGCCTGGTTTTCAACGAGTACCGAAAGGGTATGTTTCATGGGCGTCCTCCTTTACAGGGTCGGTTCCAGCGGGTCGACGATGACTTCCAGGAGGAAAGGCCCGTCGGTCCGCAGCATACTGTCCACCGCAATCTCCACCTGGTCGTCCAGGTGGATCCGGGCGGAGGGGATGTTATAAGCTTCCGCCAGTTTGGCAAAGTCCGGGCTGCCGTCCAAAAAGACGGCGGTCAGGTTGTTGTCCCAGGCGACCGCCTGGTGCTCTCTAACCATCCCGAGGCGGTTATTGGTAAAGACGACCGTCTTGACGGGGATCCCGTGCTGGATCTCGGTCGCCAGCTCCATGAAGCACATCTGGAACGACCCGTCCCCGCAGACCGACACCGTCATCCGTCCGGGACAGGCGGCCTTCGCGCCGATGGCACAGGGGAGCGAGTACCCCATCGTCCCCATCCCGCCGGAGGTGAGGAACCGCCCGTGTTTGACCGAATACTCGTTGGCGGCCCACATCTGGTTCTGCCCGACGTCGGCGACGACAATCGCGTCCTCCGGCAGCTTCTGGTAAAGGGCGTGCATAAAGAGCTTGGGGTTGACATACCCCTTCCGCTCAGAATAGTCGGGACGGTAAGCCTTCTTATGGGCTTCCAGCTCCTCCAGCCATTCCCCCCAGCCGCTGCCGTCGATATGGGGCCCCTCTTCCTTTTCGCAGGCCGCCTCGGCCAGCTGGCCGAGGATCATCCGGATATCCCCGACCACCGGGATGTCCACCCCGATGTTCTTGCCGATTTCGGCCGGGTCGATGTCCATGTGGATGATCGTCTTCTGTTTGGAGAGGGTCGCGGGACTGGGGATCGTCCGGTCGGCGACCCGGGCGCCGCAGAGGATTAAAACGTCCGCGTGGTTGACCGCGAAGTTCGCGGGCGGCAGCCCGTGCATCCCGATCATCCCCATCCGCAGCGGGTCGTCGGCATTGAGCGCCCCAATCCCCATCAGGGTGTTGACGACGGGGATTTTCGTCTTGTGGGCAAAGTCCCGAAGCGCCTCTTCCGCGCCGCTGATGAAGATGCCGCCCCCGGCGACAATCAACGGCTTTTTGGCCTTCGCAATCGCGGCGGCCGCCTTGTTAATCTGGCCGATATGCCCTTTAAAGCTGGGCTTGTAGGAGCGGATGGCCACCTTTTCGGGATAGGTAAAGTCGACCTCCATCTTCTGGACGTCCATCGGCACGTCGATCAGCACCGGCCCCGGCCGTCCGCTCCCGGCGATGTAGAAAGCTTCTTTCATGATACGGGCGATCTGGCTGGGGTCCTTGACCAGGTAGCTGTGCTTGATAAACGCCTCAACCGACCCAGTGATGTCGACCTCCTGGAAGACGTCGCTCCCTAAGAGGGAGGAGACCACCTGCCCGGTGATGACCACCAGCGGGATCGAATCCATATAGGCGGTCGAGATGCCGGTGATCAGGTTGGTGGCGCCGGGGCCGGAGGTGACGACGCAGACGCCGGGCTTGCCGGTCATCCGGGCGTAGCCGTTGGCGGCGTGGCCGGCGTTCTGTTCGGTCCGGACGAGGACGTGCCGGATATCGGTCCGGGACAGGGCGTCATAAAAGGGGCAGATGGTCGCCCCCGGGTAGCCAAAGATCTGTTTGACCCCCTCTGCCTCGAGACATCGGACCATCGCCTCCGCCACCGTCATGATCATCAGCAGCACCTCCCTGAAAATTGCCTGTCGTTAGCTGTATGAAAACCTACCAGGTTGTATGATGAGTATCTTCCGGAAAAAGCCCTTCCGAAAAAGGGCTTACAGTAATTATAACACGCCCGCCCCAATTGTCAATAGGCCGCGGACAAAAACACGGAAATTAATTTTTGCCGTGTGACCCCAAAAAACGCACCGAGCGACCCTGGACATTCCAAGACCGGCCTTCCACGGCCGGTCTCATGCGGTAGGAACGGGAATCTCACGCCGCGTCGGACAGCGGGTCCAGGGCCCGCAAGGGTCCTGGTCCATCCAAGTGAAACTTGGTCCCATCCAAGGGGAACCCTTGGTCGCTGCCTTAAGGGCAGCGAAACCAACATTCAATGCTACAAAAACAAAATTCCGCGGACAAAAAAATCGCCGTTTTCCATTCTATCTGTTGAAAAAATGCCGGAATGGCTTATTTTTCCAGCATCGCCTTCACCTTAAGCACCGCAATCTGCGTTTTCGCGTCGAGGATCTCCCCCGCCATCACCTGCTCATAGAGGGTCAGCAGCGGAACCCGCTCGACGTTTAAAAACTCGCCGGGGTCGAGGTGCTGTTCCCCGAAGGAAAGCCCCTTTGCGAGGTAGATATGGATGACCTCGGTGTCATAAGCCGGCGTCGGATAGATTTTCCCGAGGTCGACCCATTCTTCCGCCGCCGCGCCGATCTCCTCCTTCAGCTCCCGCTTGCCGCAGCTCAAGGGGGCTTCGCCGTACTCCAGCTTCCCCGCCGGAATCTCGGTCAGCACCTTCCCCTGCGGATACCGGAACTGCCGGACGACAAACACCGTCCCGTCCTCCATCAGCGGCAGGATCCCGACCCCGCCGGGATGCCGGATCACCTCCCGCCGGGCCTCCTGCCCATCCGGCAGCCGCACCTGGTCTTCAAACAGGTGGACGACCCGTCCTTTGTAGATTTCCTTCCGGGAGAGCTGAACCTCCCGCATCTGTTCTTCCGTCATGTATACCATCCTTTTTGTTTTGGGTATTGGATATTGATTTCGCTGCCCTTAAGGCAGCGACCAAGGGTTCCCCTTGGATGGGACCAAGTTTCACTTGGATGGACCAGAGACTCTGTCTCTGGACTCTGCCAGGACCCTCGCGGGCCCTGGACCCCGATTTGCGGGACGCCATCCCCGCGAGACAATGCCCAGCAGTCAGAACGCTTCGGCCCCGCGGAGCCGAAGCCCAACGAAGATTCTCATAATCCCCAGCGCCTCGGAAATCGCCGCGAACCCGTCCCGGTAAAATGCGGCAATCCGCCGCCCCTTATCCGAAATTCCCTTGTACCCCGCCGGGCAGACAAAGGTCCAGTCCGCCCCTTCTTCATCCACCACCGCCCGGAAATACCGGTCGATATCCCGGCTGTCCCCTTCGATCAGCCCGGCTTTCCCGGCCCGGTCGAGGAGGATATGGTGTTCAACCGCCTCATCCGCCGGGGCGATAACCGCCGTCTCCCCGTCCACAGACACCAGCAGGAGCAA
Source organism: Candidatus Faecivivens stercoravium (assembly GCA_018712425.1). Lineage (GTDB taxonomy): Bacteria > Bacillota > Clostridia > Oscillospirales > Ruminococcaceae > Faecivivens > Faecivivens stercoravium. Next base: position 13,531 of record DVHA01000122.1, read on the forward strand.
CGGTTCCCCATCCCGCCTCGCGGCCTCCACCGCCTCCCGGCCGGGGAAAAAGAGCATCTTCACGCTATCCCCTCCAAAAACCTCTTACTTTTTCCGAAAGACCACCAGCTTGCTGGCGACATAGTTGAAAATCACCACCAGCACATTCGACGCGAGCTTCACCACCCGGTCGTCAAACCCGACCCAGTCGGCGAACACCGCCATAATGATGACATCCATCACCCCGCTCATCACCCGCGCCGTAAAAAACGACCCGGCCTCTTTCAGCACCGCCTTCCCTCTCGCTTTTGACTGGAAGACGAACCGGCGGTTGGTTAGATAAGCGAAGATAACCGACAACAGCCAGGCAATCACCGTCGGCACCCCGGTATAGGTAAAAAACGGCGAAATCACCAGATAGGAAAGGTAATTGACCGCCGTCGTCAGCACCCCGAACACCAAATAAGATAACAGTTCCCGGTACTGCCGGCAGAGTCCCCTGATTTTTGAAAGCAACTGCGACATTCCCTTCTTAAAGTTATACGGTTCTTTTAAATCCTAGCACAGCCCCCCACAAAATGCAACGGCTTTTTGTGAATAACCGGTCACCAAATTCTGTCTTTTCTCATAGGATGGGGAAAAGCGTTTTGACCCCCCGCACCCAGAAAGGAGCGTTTCCTATGCCCATCCAGAATAGCAGCCCCCGGGAGCTGCTCACCACCTCCTACAACCGGGAACAGGCTGTCCGGTACGCCAACTACTGGGCCTACCGCCGCAACCCCAACTACTCTTCCTTCGACTCACTGGGCGGCGACTGCACCAACTTCGTCTCCCAGGCCCTCTTTTACGCCGCCGGGGTCATGAATTTCACCCCCGATTACGGCTGGTACTACATCTCCCTTGACAACCGGGCGCCGGCCTGGAGCGGCGTCGAGTACTTCTGGAACTTTATGACCACCAATATGGGCCCCGGCCCCTTCGGCCACGAAATTTCCCTGTCGGAGGTCCTCCCCGGCGATATCATCCAGATGGCGATCAAAGAGCCCGACCGTTTCGGCCACACCGTCATCGTCACCGACCTCCTCTCCCAGTCCCCCGGCCCCGACTCAATCCTGGTCGCCGCCCACGACCGGGACTCCGCCTGCCGCCCCATCTCCACCTACGACTATTCGATGATCCGGGCGCTGCGGATTGACGGGGTGCGCTACCTCTCGGCCGCCACCGACTTCCCCACCTTCCGTTCCGCCTCCCCGGACGGCGAGCCCGCCGCCGGGCCGGAGGACACCGAAGAACCTTCCGGCTTCACCGCCCCGCCGGACGTCGGGTAAAACGGCTGCGCCACCACTGTTCTTTGGAAGAAACCGCATCAATCGGCGCTGGCGTTAAAGGGATAAAGAAACGTGCGCAGAATGAAAAGTTTTACTCGATTTTTTTCAAAAAATCGCGGGAATGGAAGGGGCAGAGCCCCTTCCCAGGCGCTCACCTTCCGTACTTCCGAAGCTGACCACAGCTTTGCCGCTGATAACGAAGCGTGCGCAGCACCCAAAAAATAATCAAAAAAAATATATAATCCAAAAGGCGCCCCGCTTCAAAGCAGGACGCCTTTCCGTTTATTCCGTTTTATTTTCCGGAGAGCCTTCCGCCGGCGCCTCCCCGTTCCCGGGGTTTTCAGCCGGTTTTGCCTCGCCGCCCGCCTGAGGGAGCGCCTCAGGCGCAGCCGCCGGACCCGCGTTTTCCGCGGCCCGTTCCGCCGCCTCAAAGATCGTCTCGCCGGGCTTCGGTTCCACCGGAGCCGGGGACTTCTTCGGCGCGGAGGTGGTATCGTCCAGCAGTTCCCCGCGCATCAGCTTCTGGAACACCTCGCCCGACACCTTCTCATGCTTAATCAGATACTGGGCGACGATATGCAGCTGGTCGATATGCTCGGTGAGGATCCGCTTGCACTCGTTGTAGGCGGTGCCGATAATCCGCCGGACCTCGCCGTCGATCTCAGCCGCCACCTCTTCCGAATAGTTGCGGGTGGTGCCGAGGTCCTTGCCGAGGAAGATTTCCCCGTCGTCCTGCCCGTAGACAATCGGCCCGAGCTTTTCGCTGAAGCCGTACCGGGTGACCATCGACCGGGCGATCTTGCTGGCCCGCTCGATGTCGTTGGAAGCGCCGGTGGAGATATCCTCCAGGATGATCGACTCGGCGATCCGCCCGCCCAGCAGGGTGACCAGGTTCTCCTCCATCTCCTTCTTGCCGACATAGCTCTTGTCGTGCTCCGGCAGCGACATCGTATACCCGCCCGCCATGCCGCGGGGGATAATCGAAATCTCGTGGACCGGGTCCTGGGTCGGGCAGTAGTAGGTGGTAATCGCGTGGCCCGCCTCATGGTAAGCGGTGATCCGCCGCTCCTTGTCGCTGATGACCTTGGAGCGCTTCTCCGGGCCCGCCACGACCTTGATGGTCGCCTCCTCGATATCTTCGTTGGTAATGGCCTTATGGCCCTTGCGGGCGGCCAGCAGCGCCGCCTCGTTCATCAGGTTTTCGAGGTCCGCGCCGGTGAACCCCGCGGTCGTCTTGGCGATGACCCCGAGGTCGACGTCAAACCCGAGAGGCTTGTTGCGGGAGTGGACCTTGAGGATCTCTTCCCGCCCCTTGACGTCGGGGTAGTTGACGACGATCTGCCGGTCAAACCGGCCGGGGCGCAGCAGCGCCGGGTCGAGGATATCCCGCCGGTTGGTGGCGGCGATGACGACGATCCCTTCGTTGTTGGAGAAACCGTCCATCTCGACTAGCAGCTGGTTCAGCGTCTGTTCCCGTTCATCGTGCCCGCCGCCGAGGCCGGCGCCGCGGTGGCGGCCGACCGCGTCGATCTCGTCGATGAAGATGATGGCCGGGGCGTTCTTCTTCGCCTGGTCAAAGAGGTCACGGACTCTCGACGCGCCGACGCCGACAAACATCTCGACGAAGTCGGAACCGGAGATCGAGAAGAACGGGACCCCCGCCTCCCCCGCGACCGACCGGGCCAGCAGCGTCTTGCCGGTACCGGGAGGGCCCAGCAGCAGGACCCCTTTCGGGATCCGGGCGCCCAGGTCGTTAAACTTCTTCGGGTGCTTGAGGAAGTCGACGATCTCCCTCAGCTCTTCCTTCTCCTCATCCGCCCCCGCCACATCGGCGAAGGTGGTCTTCTTCCCATTTTTGCCGTCGGTCTTGACAAGGTTTGCCTTGCCGAACTGGTTCATCTTCCCGCCGCCGCTGGTCTGCTTGAACATAAAGTACCAGAGCACGCCCATCGCGGCGATCATCAGAAGGTAGGGCACCAGGCTCCACAGCCAGGTATTGTCGGTTGCCTGGATCCAGTTAAACTCCATCCGGTCATCCGGATGGTCCTCATTATACTCTTGTACATACGGCTCGATCGAATCCAAAAAGTACGAAGGGGCAGCGACCCGGTAGACGACGTCCGGCGACCCGTCCGCCATCTTGAGCACCACTTCGTTGGACCCGAGGTCGAGCTCATATCCTGATACCTGCTGGTCCTCGAACATATAGAGGATTTCCGAGTAGCTGTACTGCCGGGTCTCCGGCGTCATCAGCCGCATCAGGTAGGAAGACGAAATCAGGACAAAAATCACCACGGCAATCAGGATGATAATCGATGCCCCGCGTTTTTTTGACAATCAAACCACTCCTTTCTCCTTATCGGGCAAAGCCCGCCCAGACGGCCGGAAAATCTTTCATGATGATGTTTTGGGTGCTGCGCACGCTTCGTTATCAGCGGCAAAGCCGTGGACAGCTTCGGAAGTACGTCAGGCGAGTTCCTGGGAAGGGGCTCTGCCCCTTCCAGTCCCGCAAGCCCTTTAAAAAGGGCTTGATCCTAAACTTCTGATCGCCGCTTTAACGCCAGCGCCGATTTCTGCGCACCGCTAAAATCTTTTCCGGCAGCCTGTACCGGGCGCAAAGCCCGCTCTTTTATTTTTCATAAACCTCCCGCTTCAAAACGCCGATGTAGGGCAGGTTGCGGTAATGCTGGTCGTAATCCAGCCCGTACCCGACGACAAAGCGGTCCGGAATATCGAAACAGGTGTAGTCGGCGCTTAAGGGGACCACCCGCCGCTCCGGCTTATCCAGGAGGCAGGCGATCTTGATCGACGCCGCCCCCCGCTCTTTTAAGAGGTCGATGATTTTATAAAGCGTCCGCCCCGAGTCGAGGATATCCTCGACAATCAGGAGGTCCACCCCCGTAAGGTCGATGTCCAGCCCCTTTTTAATCGTGACCGTCCCGCTGGAATCGGTGCCGGCCCCGTAGCTGGAGACGCTCAGGAAATCGATCCGGAGCGGCAGGTCGATCGCCCGCATCAGGTCGGCCATAAAGGCGATCGACCCTTTCAGGACGCTGACGAGCATCAGGTTTTTCCCTTTATAGTCTTCGGTCACCTGGCGGCCGAGGGCCGTCACCTTTTCCCGTATTTCCTCTTCGGTCAGCAGGACCCTTTCTATGTCCTCGCGCATATCCTCATGCATCGCTATCTCGTCCTTTCTGTCAGTCCCTCCGCCTGGATTCCGAGCATAACGCCTTCGCCCCGGAACCGGTAATCCTCCCCCGCCCCGAAGCCTTCCAGCCAGACGATATCGCTGCCTTTTGCCAGCATCAGCCGCGTCTCCCGTTCTTCCCGGGAAAGGCGGGCCTCCTGGAACAGCTTTTTCACAGCCTTGCGCCCCACCCCGGGCAGCCGGATGCTGTCCCCCGGGCGCCTGGCGCGCAAAACTACGTTATTCATTATTGTAGCATATTCAATGCCGGAATATAATAAATTTTTATAAACTTTCGGGGTTTCCTCCCCCTTTTGGACGGGGAAAAGCCGCAGCCGGACGGTTTTCCGCAAAATTTCCGGTTCCGCCCGCCCCGGCAGGCTTTTCTGAAAGGAAAAGCAGATTTCCTGTTCCTCCCCTTCTTCCATTTCCGGAAGGGGAACCGCCCCGCTTGAGAAGACAGCCTCCTCTTCCCGCCAGAGCTCTCCCCCCCGGCATCCAAACCGGACGCCCCCGGCGGAAAAGCCCCTTGCCTCCCCCATGACCACCCGATCGAGGGAAGCGGCCGCCTCCACCGTCCGCGGAAGCCCCGATTCCCGGAGGACTTGCAGCAGCGCCCGCTTCCGCAGCGGCCCCGCCGCCTCCCGCAGCGGCGAAAGCGCCCACCGCCCGGCCCCCGCTTCCGCCTCCCGCAGGAGCTTTTCCGCCTCGGCGCCGAGATAGGCCCTGTCGGCCAGCAGGTTTTCTTTCAGCCGCCGGTAAGCTTCCTCCACCGAAGGGTTCATCGCCTTCAGCTCAGGCACCACCTTCAGCCGCAGCCGGTTGCGGGCGTACCCGTCCGAGAGGTTTGACGAGTCGGTCACATAGGGAAGCCGGTTTTCGGCGCAGTACCGCTCCACCTCTTCCCGCGTCACCCCGAGCATCGGCCGGAAGACGGTATATTCCCCCAGCGGCCGCTCCTTTTCGATGCCGCAGAGCCCGTCCATCCCGCTCCCCCGCACCAGCCGGAAGAGCGCCGTTTCAAAATCGTCCGAGAGGGTGTGGGCGGTGAGGATGAGGGGCACCTTCCCCTCCCCGGCCGCCTGTTCCGCCTCCCGCAGGAAGAGCGCGTACCGCGCCTCCCGCCCGGCGTCCTCCAGCGACCGTTTTTCTGCCCGGGCCTTTTCCCCGACGTCTTCCCGGCAGATGGTGAGCCTGACCCCCATCTCCCGGCAGAACGCCTCCACCGCCGCCTCATCCCGGAGGCTCTCTTCCCCCCGCAGGCAGTGGTTTAAATGGGCCGCCCGCAGTTCCCAGCCGTAAACCGCCCGGTGAACTGCCAGAAAGTGGCAGAGCGCCATCGAATCCGCCCCGCCGGACAGACCGGCAACCAGCGTCTTCCCGGCCATATACGCGCAGTCATCCTCGGACAGGAACATAGCATCCTCCTTTGCAAATGAAGAGTTCCGGATGG
>DVHA01000014.1 GCA_018712425.1 Candidatus Faecivivens stercoravium
ATACTGAAGATGGATAAGGGTTACACCCCCAGAAAGGAAGGAAAAACAATGGTCAAAAAGATTGCTGTTATCGCTGCCGTTGCCGCCGCCGTCGCGGCTGTCGCGGCCGCCATCCTCGCCGTATGTTTCCGCGCCCGCCGCACCCGGGAATACTATTCCTTCGATTTCCCGGCAGATGGGGAATAAATCGGCCGTTCAGACGGTTGACAACCTGACCGCTCCATGCTAAAATAAAGATATATCGTGAATAAACGGTGTCCGGCCGGGGTTTCCGGCGGATGCCGGCGGAAAACAGTTGGCAGGATGAGTACCATCCATCCCGGAGCGAAGAGAGTATGCGGCCGGTGTAAGCATACGTCCGGGCGGAGGGGAATATGGTCCCGCCGGGGAACATTTCGTTCCCGCTGTCGCGCCCGAGCATGGAAGTTAAGGCGCGCCGGGTCTGCCCGTTACAGCAGGCGGGTATACAGTTTGTACCCCATAAGGCCGCCTTCTGTGAAGGGGCGGCGAATTGAAGTGGTAACACGGGATCCCCCGTCTTCAAACAGAAGACGGGGGATATTTATTTTTTCTCGAAAAACAAGTTTTTCGAGAAATTTACATCCGGGCTGCATGCCTCCCTACGGTCGACACTTGCCCGGATCAAGGTATTTTTTCCGCCGTACATGCCGCCGGAAAAAATGTGATTTAATTTTTTTGTGCTTACCTGTAACGCCTGTTTTCCAAAAAAACTTTGAAAGGATGCTTAAGATGGAAAAGAAAAAGTTTTACATGACGACGGCCATCGCCTACACCTCGGCCAAGCCCCATATCGGCAACACCTACGAGATCGTCCTCGCCGACGCGATCGCCCGCCACAAACGGATGGAGGGCTACGACGTCTTCTTCTGCACCGGCACCGACGAGCACGGCCAGAAGATCGAGGAGAAGGCGGAGGCCGCCGGCGTCACCCCCAAGGCCTATGTCGACCGGGTTTCCGGCGAGGTCCGCAAGATCTGGGACACGATGAACACCACCTACGACTACTTCATCCGCACCACCGACGCCCCCCACGAAAAGACCGTCCAGAAGATCTTCAAAAAGATGTACGAAAAGGGGGACATCTATAAGTCGGAGTACGAAGGGATGTACTGCACCCCCTGCGAGTCCTTCTGGACCGAGAGCCAGCTGGTAAACGGCTGCTGCCCCGACTGCGGGCGGCCGGTCCAGCCGGCGAAAGAGGAAGCCTACTTCTTTAAGATGAGCAAATACGCCGACCGGCTCATCCAGTATATTGAGGATAACCCCGACTTCATCGTCCCCGAGTCCCGCAAGAAAGAGATGATCAACAACTTCTTAAAGCCGGGCCTCCAGGACCTCTGCGTCAGCCGCACTTCCTTTAAATGGGGCATCCCGGTTGACTTCGACCCGAAGCATGTCGTCTACGTCTGGCTGGACGCCCTCAACAACTATATCACCGCCATCGGCTACGACCCCGACGGCTCCACCGAGCAGTTTGAAAAGCTCTGGCCGGCCGACCTGCACATCATCGGCAAGGACATCCTCCGGTTCCACACCATCTACTGGCCGATCTTCCTGATGAGCCTCGACCTGCCGCTGCCGAAACAGGTCTTCGGCCACCCCTGGCTCCTCTTCGCCGCCGACAAGATGAGCAAGTCCAAAGGCAACGTCATCTACGCCGACGACCTCGTAAACCTCTTCGGGGTCGACGCCGTCCGCTACTACCTCCTCTCGGCGATGCCCTACGCCCAGGACGGCAGCATCACCTACGAGACCTTCATCGCCAAATACAACTCCGACCTCGCCAACACCATCGGCAACCTCGTCAACCGCACCGTCTCGATGGCGAACAAGTACTTTGGCGGCGAGCTGCCGGCGGCGATGATCGAAAACGAGCTGGACCGCGACCTCGCCGATACCGCCCTCCAGACGGCCGAAGCGGTGAAGGGCTATATGGACCAGTACCACACCGCCGACGCCCTGGCGAGAATCCTCACCCTCGCCCAGCGGAGCAACAAGTATATCGACGAGACCACCCCCTGGGCGCTGGCGAAGGATGAAGCTAAACTGCCGCGGCTCCGGACGGTGCTCGCCAACCTCATCGAGGCAATCCGGTATATCGCCGTCCTCTCGGAGCCCTTCATGCCGGACACCGCCGCCGCGATGATGGACCAGATCGGCCTGCCGGACAGCCACCTGGAGGACGGGGAAGCCCTCGGGAGCCTCGCCGTCTTCGGCTCCGCCCCCGCCCGCAAGGTCGGCGAGGCGAAGGCCCTCTTTGCCCGGATTGACGAAAAGGCAATGCTCGAGAAGATCGACAAAGAGATCGTCCAGCCGCAGATCGCCGCCGCCAAAGCGGAAGCGGCCGCCTCTGAAGCCCCTGCCGAAGAGGAAAAGGCGGAAGGGGTCGCCTTCCTCCCCGAAATCACGATCGACGAGTTTGCGAAGATCGACCTGCGGGTCGGGAAGATCGTCAGCTGCGAGAAGCTGAAAAAATCCCGCAAGCTGTTAAAACTGATGGTCGACGACGGCCAGGGCACCCGTCAAATCCTTTCCGGTATCTCCAAATGGTACAAGCCGGAGGACCTCGAAGGGAGAAAGGTCATCTTCGTCGCCAACCTCGCCCCGGCGAAACTGGCGGGCGAACTGTCCGAAGGGATGGTGCTGGCGGCCGACGCGGGAGAGGACGATGTGCGGGTGATGTTCGTCGACGATTCGATCCCCGCCGGCAGCTGCATCCATTAATGGCGTGATATCCGGCCCTGCGGGCCGGGTGATATTGGCCTTACGGCCAGTGATATAGCGCTGCGCGCTGTGATATATTGCCCTTCGGGCAATGTGAAGGTACGCTTCGCTCATTTAAATAATGCTTTCCGGAAAGCTTGAGCGAAAAAGATTCTCCGCACTTTCCGGAAAGCTTTTTTCATTTTTCCATACCCTTTGACGGTTCCGCCAATACGCTCGATACAGAAAGGAAGCGGTCACTTTGTCCGAATACTTTGACGCGGGGCAGTTCATCCCCCGCTACCACGGGATTTTTGACACCCACGCCCACTACAACGACCACCGGTTTGACGATGACCGGGAGACGCTGCTCCCCTCCCTCCCCTCCCTCGGGGTCGAGGAAGCGATTGTCGTCGGGTACGACATCCCCTCCTCCGAGAAGGCGGTGGAGATTGCCTCCACCCTCCCTTATCTCCATGCCGCCGCCGGTTTCCACCCGGAAAACCTCGGGGAATACGGGGAAGAGGGCATCGCGAAACTCCGGGAAATCCTGAAAAACGAAAAGATCATCGCCATCGGCGAAATCGGGCTGGACTACCACTGGAAGGAGTTCGGGCCGACGCTCCAGGAGAAAGCCTTCCGGCGGCAGATGAAGCTGGCGGATGAGTTAAACCTCCCGGTCATCATCCACTCCCGGGAGGCGACCGCCGATACCCTGCGGATTCTTTCGGACTACAAAGGGGTGCCGGGCGTCCTCCACTGCTTCTCCGGGTCGGCCGAGACGGCGAAAACCGTCACCGGCTGGGGGTTTTACATCGGTTTCACCGGCGTCCTCACCTTTAAGAACAGCCGCAAGGCGGTGGAGGCGGTGGAAGCCGCACCCATTGACAAGCTGCTCCTCGAGACCGACTGCCCCTATATGGCGCCGGAACCCTGGCGGGGCAAGCGGAGCTGTTCCCCGATGATCCAGTCGGTGGCGGAAAAGATGGCGGAGATCAAAGGGGTCTCCCCCCAGGAGATGATCGACATCGCAGCGGCCAACGCCAGGCGGCTTTTCCGGCTGTGACCGGCAGCAGAAAGAAGGTACTCTCATGAAAAAACAAACGGTTTCCCGCGTCCTCTTTTACCTGGCGGGGCTTTTAATCCTGGCGGTCGGCCTCACCCTCAACACCAAGGCGGGGCTCGGCGTCTCGCCGATCATCTCGGTTTCCTACAGCACGTCGGTCATCCTCGGCCAGAACTTCGGCAACATGACCTTTGTGCTCTACGGGATTTTCGTCGTCATTGAGCTGATTCTCCATACCGTCCGCATCCTCCGGGGCAAGGGCGGAGACGGGAAGGGGAAATGGCTGATCCTCGTCAAAGACATCCTCCAGTTCCCTCTAAGCCTTGTCTTCACCCGCTTCCTCAACGTCTTTTCAGGCCTCATCCC
>DVHA01000123.1 GCA_018712425.1 Candidatus Faecivivens stercoravium
AAACCTCCTCGAAAAGCGGATGAAAGAGATGATGCGGCTCAACACCGACTGGTTCATGCAGACCCTCCTCGACCGGAAGGACCGGATGAGCATGTTCTGGGGGCTGGAGGTGCGGGTGCCTTTCTGCGACCACCGGATCGCCCAGTACCTCTATAACGTCCCCTGGGAGATGAAGGACCATGACGGGTATGAAAAAGGGCTTCTCCGCAGCGCGATGAAGGGCTGGCTGCCGGATGAAGTCCTCTGGCGGAAAAAATCCCCCTACCCCAAGACCCACAACCCCAGCTACCGGGCGGCGGTAACCGGGATGCTGGAGGAGATTCTGGCAGACCGGGATGCGCCGCTTCTGACCCTCCTGCGGCCGGAAAAGATCCGGGAGCTGATCGAAAGCGACAGCCCGGTCCCCTGGTACGGCCAGCTGATGACGACGCCTCAGACCGAAGCCTACCTTATCCAGCTGAACTACTGGCTGAAGAAGTGGAAGGTGGAGATTTTATAAAAGCACAGCCTGTCCGGAAACCTTCCGGGCAGGCTCAAACTGTCGTAAAACAAGTTTGGCGAAAACGTAAGAATCGGTACTGGCGTTACAGTGACAAAGAAACGTGCGCAGAATGAAAAGTTTTACTCGATTTTTTTCAAAAAATCGCGGGAATGGAAGGGGCAGAGCCCCTTCCCAGGCGCTCAGTTACCGTACTTCCAAAGCTGACCACAGCTTTGCCACTGATAACGAAGTGTGCGCAGCACCCAAAAAATGCTCAAAAAAGACTTTTTCGACAAACTGAGCCTGTCCGGATTTTTTCCGGGCAGGCTGCTTCTTTTATCAAGAAAGGGCCTCTTCGAGGCTTAAAGTGACGGTCCCGTCCTCTTTGACAAAGCAGGGGATGCCGATTTTCCCCTCTTCCCGGACCGTGCCGAAGACCGGTTCATGATCCCGGAGCTTTAAAAACGCCTTCAGCTCCGCCGTCGAACCGGTGATGATGTGGTATTCGTAGGAAATCCCCTTTTTCTGGAGGGTATCGACTGCTTCGACACAGTCGGGGCAGATCGGGCTGCCATACAGTTTCAGCATTTTTTTCATCCTTTCCGGATAACAAATCCGCCGGGATGCCATCAGCGTCCCGGCGGATTTTGTCCGTCAATTTACGCGTTTTTCCCCTTGATATAAGCGTCCATCGCGGCGGCTGCCGTCTTACCGGCCCCCATCGCGAGGATGACGGTGGCGGCGCCGGTGACCGCGTCGCCGCCGGCGTAGACCCCTTCGATCGAGGTAAGGCCGTTCTCATCGGCGGCAATCTCGCCCCGCCGTTTGGTCTCAAGGCCGGGGGTGGTCTTTTTCAGCAGCGGGTTCGGCGAGGTGCCGAGGGCCATGATGACGCAGTCCATCGGCAGCTCGAATTCGCTCCCCTCTTTGACGACCGGGCGGCGGCGGCCGGACTCGTCCGGTTCGCCCAGCTCCATCTCGACGCAGCGGATGCCGCTGACCCAGCCGTAGTTCGGGTCGCGGGGGTCGGAGACGCCGGTCGGGAGGATTTCGACGGGGTTACAGAGCGTCTTAAAGATGATGCCCTCTTCCTCGGCATGCTCCACTTCCTCCTTACGGGCGGGGAGCTCGGCCATCCCGCGGCGGTAGACGATGTACACTTCCTCGGCCCCCAGCCGCTTGGCGGTGCGGGCGGCGTCCATCGCGACGTTGCCGCCGCCGACGACCGCGACCCGTTTGGCGTGCTGGATCGGGGTGGTGGAATCCTCCCGGTAGGCCTTCATCAGGTTGCTGCGGGTGAGGAATTCGTTGGCGGAATAGACCCCCTTAAGGTTCTCGCCGGGGATGTTCATAAACCGCGGCAGGCCGGCGCCGGTGCCGATGAAGATGGCTTCATAGCCGTACTCCTCTTTGAGCTCTTCGATTGTCAGGATCCGGCCGATGACCATATCGGTCTCGACCTTGACGCCGAGGGCCTTTAAGTTGTCGACCTCCTTCTGGACGATCGCCTTCGGAAGACGGAACTCGGGGATGCCGTAGACCAGGACGCCGCCCGCCAGGTGGAGCGCCTCGTAGACGGTGACATCGTAGCCCATCTTTGCCAGGTCCCCGGCGCAGGTGAGCCCGGCGGGGCCGGAACCGATGACCGCGACCTTATGGCCGTTCTTTTCAGGGGCCTTTGGGGCCTCGGTGCAGTGTTCATTGTGGTAGTCGGCAACAAACCGTTCCAGACGCCCGATGCCGACCGGCTCGCCCTTGATGCCGCGGACACATTTGCCCTCGCACTGGCTCTCCTGGGGGCAGACCCGGCCGCAGACGGCGGGGAGGGAAGAGGAGAGGCTGATGACCTGGTAGGCGCCCTCAAAATCCCCTTCGGCGACCTTTTTGATGAAATCGGGGATCTGGATGTTCACCGGGCAGCCGGAGACACAGGGCATATTTTTGCAGTGAAGACAGCGCTGCGCCTCGTCGACCGCCATCTCGGCGGTATAGCCCAGCGTCACCTCGTCGAAGTTATGGTTGCGGACGTTCGGGTCCTGGGAGGGCATCGGGTTTTTGGTCGCTCTCATATTCGGCATATCAGCGGACCTCCTTTTTAAACAGGTTGCAGGCCTCTTCGTAGGCGTGGCGCTCGAAGGGGGCGTAGCTGCGGCTGCGGCTCATCGCCTCGTCGAAATCGACCAGGTGCCCGTCGAAATCGGGGCCGTCGACGCAGGCGAACTTGGTTTCGCCGCCGACCGTCAGCCGGCAGCCGCCGCACATCCCGGTCCCGTCGATCATGATCGGGTTCATCGAGACGACCGTCTTCTGTCCGTATTCCTTGGTGGTGAGGCAGACAAACTTCATCATAATCAGCGGCCCGATGGCGATAACCTCGTCAAACCGCTCGCCCTTTTCCAGCAGTTCCTTCAGCGGGACGGTAACGGTGCCCTTTTCGCCGTAGGAGCCGTCGTCGGTCATCATGATAAACCGGTCGGAGCAGGCCTTGAATTCGTCCTCGAGGATGACCAGGTCCCTGTTCCGGAAACCGGCGATGGCGGTGACCTCGGCGCCCTGCTCGTGGAGCGCCCGGGCAACCGGCAGCGCGATGGCGCAGCCGACGCCGCCGCCGATGACGCAGACCTTTTTCAGCCCTTCGATCTCGGTCGGCATCCCGAGGGGGCCGACGAAATCCTCGATCAATTCGCCCTCGTTTTTATGGTTTAACTTCTCGGTCGTCGCGCCGACGATCTGGAAGATGATGGTGACCGTGCCCTTTTCCTGGTCGCATCCGGCGACCGTCAGAGGGATCCGCTCCCCGTCCCCGTCGACCCGGAGGATGATAAACTGTCCGGCCTTCGCTTTTTTCGCGACCAGCGGGGCCTCGATGTCCATCAGGGTGACGGTCGGGTTTAAGGATTTTTTCCGTACGATTTTATACATATCGGATTCCGCCCTTCCTTTACAGATTCTTTTTATGGGTAGGACAAAACACATGGTTGTATGACCGCTCGTTTGTCCGCACCTGTACAGAGTTATTATAGCAGACCCGTCCCCCTTTTGCAAGGTTAAAGCGGAAAAATTTCACCCCCGGCGGAAACGGGGGTGAATCGGGTTATTTGAAAGGTTTGCCGGCAACGTAGTTTTCCACCCACGCCCCCTGTTCCGGGTCGTTATATGTCACCGTAAAACGGGCAATCAGCGTATCCTCGACCAATTGATAGGTGGTGTGGATTGTGTGTCTGGCAGTTACCCCGTTCCGCTGAAGATAGGCAGTAATCTGCTCAGAGAAATAGTCAATATCCGAGTCAGAAACGGCATCCAGTCCGCTATAATAAAAGAACATCGCGTATAATCCGCCATTGGGAGTGAAATAAGCCGTCAGAGTATCCATATAGGGAGAATCTGGATCTTCGTAACAATAAAATTCATTAGAACTGTTTCCGGTCAGAAACGTAATTTGCTGAAAATGGTTTAGATCCACA
>DVHA01000124.1 GCA_018712425.1 Candidatus Faecivivens stercoravium
CGGCTTAAATCCCACCCGGTCTGCATTTCTTCCGACGGCGGCGTCTCGATTGAGATGGAGAAGGTTCTGAGCGCGATGCCCGGCGCCAACGGCCAGAAGATCCAGGCCAAGCGGGTGTTGGAACTGAACGCCTCCCATCCGGTTTTTGCCCGGCTGCAGAAGCTGTTTGCCGAGAACCTGGATGCGGTTAAGGAATACGCCTCCCTTCTGTATGACCAGGCACTGCTGATTGAGGGCCTTCCGATTGAGGATCCGGTCGCTTTCTCCAACGCGGTCTGCAAGCTGATGGCGGAATAAGCGGCTTGATACGCCTTTCTATCGGCCGGCGGGGACAGAGAGCCCTGCCGGCCGTCTTCGGCGTTTTAGAAAAGATTACAAATTGCATCTGGAAATCTCGGCCCTGATATGCTATAATAATAAAAACATACCCGGTTGAAGGAGTTCCGGCAGCTGGGGAAAAACAGAAAACGGGCGTCCGACGGCTTTGCCGGGGCTCGCCGGTATGAAGGGATTTTGGGAATATATGACAATACAGGATAACTTGAAAGGAAAGACGGTTTCAGAGTTGAAGGAGATCGCGGCGCAGATTGGCTGCACTGGTTTCTCCCGGATGAAAAAGGCGGAACTGTCCGACCTGGTTCTTGAAAACCTCACCGATCCGGAAACGGTCAAGATCTTTCTGACCACCATCAATGAGGAGGAGTTTAAACGGTTTAAAAAGCTTTGCCGCCGTCCGGAGTCAAAAGACATCTATCTGCCGTCCTTTGACCGGATTGGGTATGGGAAAAGCCATCAGCAGGAACTGCCTCTGTATACCGTATTGACGGAGGAAATTCAGGCGTTTTCGCTGGAGGATCTGGACAAGGCCTTTTACCGGAACCGCCGGCAGATGCAGAAACTCTACCGCTACCTTTCAGCGTTTGTCCAGTATTATGGGATTATCGACCTGGTTACGGCAGTGACCCTGCTGCAGAAGTACGAGGGGATGACAATCACCACCGACGACCTGTATGTTGACGCTTCCACCCTCTGTATGGCGCAGACGCCCTTCTGGCTCGACCAAAACCGGATTATCAGCGATGCTCTGGAAGACGAAGAGATGGAGGAGATGTGGGAGAGCCAGCAGGGGAAGCCCTACGCTTTCCTCCCGCGGGAGCAGCTCCTCCGCTATGCCGACATGATGTACGCGCCTCATCTTCCGGAAGCGGAGCCGGTCTGCCGGTTTTTGCAGGAATATTTCCGCATTTCCGCAAAGGAAGCCCGGAAAGAAACCGATTTCCTCTGCCAGGTAATGATGACGGAGACGGAGCCAGGAGAAGTATTCGATATCCTGCATACGGATGGATACACCTTTAAGGAAATCGAGAATGTCCAGGCATTCCTCGCCCTCTTTACCGAACTGTTCCAGCAGCTGCCTCTTTGGATGAACCGGGGGTTCAGCCAGGCGGAGCTGCCGGGAGTTATGGCCGAATAATAAAAGAGCCGAAACGGATAGGATTTCCGTTTCGGCTCTTTGTGCGTTCAGATTCTCCGGTCGAGCAGGTCGGCGTATTTTGCCCGGAACTGGTCGAAGGTCCCGTCTTCGATGGCGGCGCGGATCTTTTCCATCAGCGTGTTGTAGAAGAAAAGGTTGTGCATGACCGCCAGCCGCATCCCCAGCATCTCGTTTGCTTTAAAGAGGTGGCGGAGGTAGGCCAGCGAGAACTTCTGGCAGGTGGGGCACTGGCACTCTTCGTCGATCGGCCCCAGGTCTTCGGCATACTTGGCATTCATGATGTTGCGGATGCCGTGCCAGGTGTTTAAATGCCCGTGGCGAGCGTTACGGGAGGGCATGACGCAGTCGAACAGGTCGACGCCCCGCGCCACCGCCTCGATGATGTTGCCGGGGGTCCCGACCCCCATCAGATACCGGGGCCGGTCGTCGGGCATATAGGGGGTGACGGCCGAGATAATCCGGTACATATCCTCGGTCTTTTCGCCGACCGCGAGGCCGCCGATGGCGTAGCCGTCCAGGTCGAGTTTCGCGATCTCCTTCATATGCTCAATCCGCAGGTCTTCATAGATACAGCCCTGGTTGATGCCGAAGAGCATCTGGTGGGGGTTTAAGGTATCCGGCTGGGCGTTTAAGCGGGCCATTTCCGCCTTGCACCGCTCCAGCCAGCGGACCGTCCGGTCACAGGAGCGCTTGGAATACTCGTGGGTCGACGGGTTTTCGACGCATTCGTCGAAGGCCATCGCGATGGTCGAACCGAGATGGGACTGGATCTGCATCGACTTTTCCGGGCTCATGAAGATCTTCCGTCCGTCGATATGGGAAGCGAAGGTGACCCCTTCCTCCTGAATTTTGCGCAGGGAAGCGAGGGAGAAGACCTGAAACCCACCCGAGTCGGTCAGGATCGGCTTGTCCCATCCCATAAACTTGTGCAGCCCGCCCAGCCGGTAGATGAGGTCATCCCCCGGCCGGACGTGAAGGTGGTAGGTGTTGCAGAGTTCCACCTGGCAGTGGAGGTCCTTGAGGTCGTAGGAAGACACCCCGCCCTTGATGGCGGCAGAGGTGCCGACGTTCATAAAGGCGGGCATCTCGATGGTGCCGTGGACGGTGGTAAAACGGCCGCGCCGGGCGAGGCCCTGGGTGGTGATCAGTTTGTACATGGGCAAATCCTTTCTGTTGGTTCAGGGGGTGAGGGGGCATCTGTAAACGCCGGGCTGTTTAGAGGATCAGCATCGCGTCCCCAAAGCTGAAAAAGCGGTATTTTTCCTGCACCGCCACATGGTAGGCGTTCATAATATGGTCGTATCCGGCCAGCGCCGCCACCAGCATAATCAGTGTGCTCTCCGGGAGGTGGAAGTTGGTGATCAACCCGTCGATGCACTTAAATTCGTATCCGGGGTAGATAAAGATGTCGGTCCAGCCTTCGGCCGGCTGGATGCCGCCGTAAAAGGTGGCGACGCTTTCCAGCGTCCGGCAGCTGGTGGTGCCGACCGCGATGACCCGGCCGCCGTTTTTCTTAGTCTCCAGGATCCGGTCGGCGGTCTCCTTGGTCAGCTGGTAGTGTTCCGAGTGCATCTTGTGGTCGAGGACGTTCTCCTCCTTGACCGGCCGGAAGGTGCCGAGGCCGACGTGGAGGGTGATTTCGGCGATGCCGATGCCTTTCGCCTTCAGCCGTTCCATCAGCTCGGGGGTAAAGTGCAGCCCGGCTGTCGGGGCGGCGGCACTCCCTTCCTCTTTGGAGTAGACGGTCTGGTAGCGCTCTTTGTCCTCCAGCTTTTCGGTGATGTAGGGGGGGAGGGGCATCTGGCCGATTTCATCAAGGATCGAGTAGATGGTTTTATTGGGGTCGTGGGTAAACCTGACCAGCCGGTTGCCGTCTTCAAAAATGTCGACGACCTCCGCTTCCAGGAGCCCGTCGCCGAAGGTGTATTTGACCCCCATCTTCGCCTTTTTGCCGGGCTTGACCAGAATTTCCCAGGTGTCTTCCGCCTTTTGTTCCAGCAGCAGGAATTCGACGTGGGAGCCGGTGTCCTTTTTAAAACCGTAGATCCGCGCCGGGATAACCCGGGAGTTGTTGACCACCAGAAGGTCCCCGGGGCGCAGGAGGTTTTCGATGTCGTAGAAGTGGTAATGCCCGATCTCGCCGGTCTCCCGGTTCAGGCTCATCAGCCGGGAGTGGTCCCGCTGGGGGAGCGGGTGCTGGGCAATCAGTTCGTGGGGCAGGTCGTAGTAAAAGTCACTTTTCTTTAACACAGGGTATCCTTCCATTCCGCCGCAGGCGCGGCAATATTATCAGGGCAGCCCGGTTTTAAACCGTCCTAAGGGCCGTTTTCATCCGGGTTTGCCGCAAAAATCAGGCGAATTTATAGAAATCAATTGACACGGGGTCGGTTTGGTGATATGATGATATCAATATAAATACCGTAGAGTCAGAGGAGCGGCATGCATGAGTATATGTGCGGAGATAGCCTTCATCTGTGAAGCACATAAAAAGGGCCGGCCGCCGAAGGGAAATGTAAAAGGCCTTGCATTTTGCCTGGTCTGTCCGCCGAAGAGGCGGCGGACTGTCATCGTCATGATGGAGAGCTGATTTTGACCTGCAAAGGCAGGGCAGTATCTTTATTATAAGCGATGGCAGGCCGGTTTTCAACCGGTTTTTTTATCGTTTGAAGGTTTCCACTAAAAATTTATCCCCTGCACGGACAAAAAGGAGAGGAATAGGATGAAAACCTATCGTGTTGGCATCATTGGAGCGACCGGAATGGTCGGGCAGCGGTTTGCGACCCTTCTCGAACACCACCCCTGGTTTAAAGTGACGGCGCTGGCCGCGTCCGGCCGGAGCGCCGGGCAGACCTACCGCAAGGCGGTGGAAGGCCGCTGGAAGATGAAAACCCCGTTGCCGGAGTCGATGGCCGACCTGGTCCTTTACGACGCGACGGAGGACATTGATAAAATAGCCGCGGAAGTGGATTTTGTCTTCTGCGCGGTCAATATGCCCAAGGCGGAAATCCGCGCGCTGGAAGAAGCCTACGCCAAAAAGGAAGTGCCGGTGGTCTCCAACAACTCCGCCCACCGCGGCACGCCGGACGTCCCGATGGTGGTCCCGGAACTGAACGCCGACCACATCGACGTTATCCCTTACCAGAGGAAGCGGCTGGGCACCAAACGGGGCTTTATCGCCGTCAAATCCAACTGCTCGCTCCAGAGCTATGTGCCCGCCCTGTCGCCGCTGCGGGAGGCTTTCGGCCTGAAATCGGTGCTGGCCTGCACCTACCAGGCGATTTCCGGCGCCGGCAAGACCTTTGAGACCTTCCCGGAGATCCTGGACAATGTCATCCCGTACATCGGCGGGGAAGAGGAGAAGAGCGAACAGGAGCCCTTAAAGCTCTGGGGACATATCGAAAACGGCGTCATCGTCAATGCCGAGAGCCCGGTCATCACCTCCCAGTGCCTGCGGGTGCCGGTTTCCGACGGGCATACCGCGGCGGTCTTCGCCACCTTTGAGAAAAAGCCTGCGATCGAGGAAATCAAGAAAATCTGGGCGGAATTTAAAGGCCCGATCCACGACCTGCATCTGCCTTCCGCCCCGCAGCAGTTTATCCATTATTTTGAGGAACCGGACCGTCCCCAGCCGAGACTCGACCGGGAGATGGATGGCGGCATGGCGGTGGAAGTTGGACGGCTGCGGGAAGATAAGCTGTTTGACGTGAAATTTGTTTGCCTTTCCCACAATACCCTGCTGGGGGCGGCCGGCGGCGCAGTGCTGACGGCG
>DVHA01000125.1 GCA_018712425.1 Candidatus Faecivivens stercoravium
CTGCCGCGGACCGGGAGGACGCCTCACCGGCGGGCGGGCTTTTCTGTATTGAAAGGTGTGAAAGAACGTGTCGTATCCATCCAGAGGCCGTAAGGTCAGAAGACGCCGAAAAAATCTGAATATCCGCAACCTGATTATCCTGATTGCGGGCTGTGTCGTCACCATCCTGCTCCTTGTCCTGCTGATCCACGGGGCGGTCCGCCTTGTGTCGCGGGGCATCGACGCGATCACCGGGAGTGGTGAGAGTTCGTCGGGGCAGAGTTCGACCGTCTCCGGCGAAAGCAGCGGGGAATCAGAAACGTCGAGCGAAACGCCGGTCACCTGGACGACGGTGGAAATGACCGAGGCCGATGAACGGGAAGGCAGCCTGATCCTCGTCAACGCCGCCCATGAGTACACCTCCGAACCGCAGGGGATGACCATCATGTACGGCAACAAGTCCAGCTCCTACGGGCTGAGCCTGGCGGAAATGTATATGAAGGATGAGGCGCTCACGGCGATGAACAGCATGATGGACGCCTTCCAGGAGGCGAGCGGCATCAGCAACACCCTCGTCACCAGCACCTACCGCACCGTCGAATACCAGCAGGAGCTCTACGACGCCGACATCGCCGAAACCGGCGGCTCCACCTCCGATTCGGTCCAGCAGCCCGGCCACAGCGAACACCACACCGGCTACGCCGCCGACCTGATGTACAGCGGCACCAGCGGCTGGACCTACCTTGACGGCACCGGCCAGTACGCCTGGTTCAACGAAAACTGCTACCGGTACGGCTATATCGTCCGGTATACCGCTGAGAAGCAGGCCATCACCGGCATCATCTCCGAGCCCTGGCACCTGCGCTATGTCGGCCCCGTCCACGCCGAAGCGATCACCAAAGGCGGGTACTGCCTCGAGGAGTATATCGATATGGTCAAGCTCCACGACTATGAGAACCCCTACTCCTTCGCTTCGGAAGACGGCGAGACCTACCTCATCTACTATGTCGAGGGGCAGGGCGCGACCACCGAAGTCCCGGTACAGGCCGGGCGGAGCTATGAGATCTCCGGCACCAACGAAGGCGGGTTTATCGTCACCATCCCCATCTCTTCCACCGGCAGCACCACCAGTTCTTCTTCCGGGACCGGTGTGGCGGGCGAATCCGGCAGCTCGGACACTTCGTCTGATTCCGGCAGCTCCGTTTCCACGGACGGTTCCAGTTCCTCGTCCGACGCCGCTTCCAACTAAAGGTATCCAAAACCCTGCCGGCCATGCGTACCGGCAGGGTTTTTTCCTTTTCCGTGCGCTGCTTCCCCTCCCCCATGCGCCCGGGGCGTTTAAAGGGAAAGCGGCGAAAACGGATTTCCGTGGAAAACTGTGGGAAAACGTTGTTTTTAGTTCCCAGGTATGGTATACTTTTATATGTATACGGCGGTTTTGTGTATGCCAGGTGAAACCAGGTATCCGCCCGCCGTAAATTTTCTGGGAAATTTTTTAGGCGGGGCGTCCCGCCGGAAGGGGAACAGTTTATGCGAGACAACAGAGGGAACGGGCGTTTTAAACCCGCCCGCGGGGACAGAAACGGGCAGTTTGACCGCCGCGCCAGGCGGGATTATAAGCGGGACCGGGACGAACAGAGCTACCGGGCCGAAGGCGGGTATGAAAACGTCGTCGCCGGGCGCAACGCCGCCATCGAAACGCTGAAGACCGGCAGCCGGGTTGACACCGTCTTTATCATGAAGGGGGCCTCCGGCGGCAGCATCGGCAAGATCGTCGCCCTCGCCAAGGAAGGCGGCTACCCGATCAAGGAAGTTTCGGCCGAAAAGCTGGAGGAGATGGCCGGCCCGATCCACCAGGGGGTCGTCGTGACCCTCTCGGCGGTGGAGTACGCCGAAGTGTCGGACATCCTCGCCCGGGCGGAGGAGAAGGGGGAAAAGCCCTTTATCCTCATCGCCGACGAGATCGAGGACCCCCACAACCTCGGGGCACTCATCCGCACCGCCGAGACCGCCGGGGCCCACGGGGTCATCATCCCCAAGCGCCGGAACGTCGGCCTGACGGCGGCGGTCTTCAAGACCTCGGCCGGGGCGGCGGCCCACCTGCCGGTGGCGCGGGTCGCAAACCTCGCGTCGGCGGTCGACACCCTCAAAGAGGCGGGCGTCTGGGTCTACGGCGCCGATATGGAGGGGCAGAACTGGTGCGAGACCGACTTTTCCGGCGGGGTCGCGCTGATCGTCGGTTCGGAGGGAAATGGCATCAGCCGCCTTTTGAAAGAGAAATGCGATGTGATGGTGTCGCTGCCGATGCAGGGCGAGGTCAGCTCCTTAAACGCCTCGGTGGCGGGCGGCATCATCCTCTATGAGATTGCGCGGCAGCGGCTGGGCATCCCGGCGGTAAACCCGAAGAAATGAAAAAACGGGGAGGAGGGTTGACGTTTGAGCGAGACGGTTGATGAAATCTTACAGGAACTGCGCGGCATCTCGTTTCCAGCGGAGGACCCTGCCCCTCTGCCGCCGGAGGACGATCCCCCGGCGGACGGGCATACCCCTTCGGTGACCGAGACGCTGGAACTGGTGCGGGAGATGCTGGGGGAGTCCCCCCTGCCCCGCCCGGAACCGCCGGAACCCCGGTGGGAAGACCCGCTGGCCTGGGCGGAAGAGGCGGAGCCCGGCGCGGAACCGGAACCCGCCGGTTTCCCGCCGGAAGCGGAAGAGCCGGATAATTCTGATACGGAAGAGGAGATTGAGGCGGAACCGGAGGCCGCGGACGGTTTTCCGGAAGAGGAACCGCTGCCGGAACCCTTCCCCGATCTGCCGGAAGCGGAGCCGGAGGAACAGCCGCCGCCCCCGTCCCCGACCCTCTCCTACACGCCGGTGGCCGAGGCGGAGACCCGTCCGCTGGACGCCCGGGAGATACCGCCCGGCTGGCCGGAAACGGCCGCTCCGGCCGGTACAGCCCCGGAGAAGCCGTTTACGCCGGTCGTTCGGCTGGGGCGTTCCCGGGAAGGGCGCCGTTCCCGCCGGGAGGCGGCGGTGGCGGCCGGGCATACCCGCCGGTTTGCCTCCTCCGGCACCGGATTCCGGGAAGGGAAGCTGGAAGGGGGCGCCGGGCTGAAAAAGGTGACCCGCCCGGCCTCGTCGGGGGAAGACCCCGGCGGCCCGACCCTCCGGATGCCAGCGTCCGGCGCGCCGCCGGAACCCCCGCCCCCGGTTTCCCCCGAGGAACGGGAGGAGCAGCTGCAGGCGGTGCTCAACCAGGTCGAAGAGCTGGAACGGGAACCGACCCCCGACCTCGACCGGGCGGAACTGCGCAAGATCCGCCGGGCCCAGCGGGCGGCGGGGGAAGAACGCAGCCGGGAAAAACGCCGCCAGGAGGCCGCGCAGGCGGAGGAAAAGGAGAAAAACCTTTACAAACTGAAGGAAGAAGTCTCGGGCGAGACGCCGGAAGGGTTCGCGCCCTGCTTTGAAAAGCTGCGGGCCCTCAATTCCTCCGCCAAAGTGGGCAGCTGGAAACGGGCGCTGCGGGAGATGGCCGGGAGTTCGATGGGGATTGCCCTCCTGCTCTTCTTTTTCGCGATGGTGATTCTGGTGCTGGAAAGCCTGCCGGGCCTGATAGCCGAATCGGCCGGGCGGGCGGCGCTCCTCTGGGCATCGGCCGGCCTTGGGCTGGCGGCCGGGGTCGCCGGGGGCGGGGTGCTCTTAAGCGGGGCGAAGACCTTTTTCCTGCTGCGGGAAAACCGGGACAGCCTCCCGTTTATGGTCTACCTTGTGACGATGGTGCAAACGGTCATCCTGGCCCTGAACCCCGACGAGGCGGCCCGGCCGGAAATCCACGCCTTCCTCCCCATCGGGGTGCTGGCCCTGTCGGGCGCCTACCTGGCCCGGTGGGTGGCGGCGTCAGCGGCGACCCGCAACCTCCGCTTCCTCAACACCGGCGGCGCTAAGTACTACCTCCACGTCGTCCGGGACAGCCGCCTCGCGGCCGAGCTGACCCGCGGGGTGGTGGAAGGGCCGGCCTTTGTGGCGGTCAACCGCCGGACCGAGTCGGTCTCCGACTTTATGCGGATGTCATTCGCAAAGGACGACTCCGACAGGATGGCCCGCAACCTCGCGTCGGCGGGGTTTGCGGCGGCCATCCTGTCGCTGGGGTTCGGGACCCTGTTCACCGGGGACGCCTATACCGGGCTGACGGTTATGACAGCGGTGGCCTGCCTCTGTGCGCCGCTGATGACCCCGTTTCTGTTTGTCTACCCCAGCCGCCGGGTCTCCAAGTTCATGGAAAAGGCGGGCGGCGTCGTCATCGGCGAAAAGGCGGTAAACCGCTACAGCCTGCTAAATGGCGCGCTGATCGACGCCCGCGACCTCTTCCCGCCGGGGTTTGTCACCCTCTGCGGGATGAAGACCTACGGGAGCGCCCGGGTGGACGACGTGATTTTGGACGCGGCGTCGATGACGGTCGGGTCGGGGTCGGTGCTGGAGAGCATCTTCGAAGGGGTCATCGGCCGGGACGAACGGATGCTGCGGCCGGTGGAAGAGCGGCAGTATGAAGACGGCCGGGGGCTTGTGGGGTTTGTAAACGGGGTGCAGGTGCTGCTGGGCAGCCGGGCGCTCCTGGAATCCCGGGGGGTCCCCTTCCCGGTGGACGAACACCGGGCCTGGACGGCCGGGAAAGGCTGCGCGGCGGTCTACCTCGCCGCCGGCGGGGAGCTCTGCGGGGCCTTCCTCATCCGGCTCCAGCCGGCCGCGTCGGAAGAGGCGGTGCAGGTCTTTGCCGACAACGGCGTCACCCTGACCGTCCAGACGGTGGACAGCTTTATGACCCCGCGGCTGCTGGGGCGGCTCTACCGGGTCAACCCCGATATGCTGAAAATCCTGCCCCAGCGGCTCCAGGTTTACGCCGAGCGGCTGCGGGGCGAGGTGCGGGTGAAACAGGCGGTCGCCGTCAACGACGGGTCGCCGGGCGGCTTCGCCGGATGCGCCGCCTGCTCCAAGCGGCTGGTGCTGATGGAGGGGTTAAACCGGGCGCTCATCATCCTGGCGGTGCTGCTGGGGCTCGCGATGTTTTTGATGCTGACGGTGCTGGGGTCGCTGGCAAGCGTCACGGCGGCGGTTATGGCCGTCTATGCCGTCTTCTGGCCGGTGCTCGGCTGGATATTGCAGAAAATGGTCCGGATATAAATTCAGCCAGCCTGCTTGAAGCGGGCTGGCTTAGTTTGTCGAAAAAGTTTTTTTGAGTATTTTTTGGTGCTGCGCACACTTCGTGATCAGTGGCAAAGCCGTGGTCAGCTTCGGAAGTACAGGAACTGAGCGCCTGGGAAGGGGCTCTGCCCCTTCCATTCCCGCAAGCCCTTTAAAAAGGGCTTGACCCTAAACTTCTGATCTTCGCACGTTTCTTTGTCAGTTTAACG
>DVHA01000126.1 GCA_018712425.1 Candidatus Faecivivens stercoravium
TTCCATTCCCGCAAGCCCTTTAAAAAGGGCTTGACCCTAAACTTCTGACCTTCGCACGTTTCTTTGTCACTTTAGCGCTAGCGCTGATTCTTATGTTTCCGCAAAACTTGTTTTTCGACAGTCAGTGAGGCCGTACCTGGGAACGGGTACGGCCTCTGCTGTTTGCCTCGCTCCGCCTGTTGCAGGCCGCCGGCAGGGAGAAACCGGGCAGAGCTCTATTCTTTACAGAAAAGGGCGGGGGGATGGGAAAAAAGTTGTACGATAAACTGAAAATCTGAAAAAGCGGGAAAAGCCCTTGCGGGGGCGGAAAAAACGTCATATAATGTAGGTATCAATTGCAGAGTAGGAAGACAAGCGCATGGGGTGTCGGACAAATCCCGCACCCCCAGTGCCCGCCGGACGGGGAGTTGCCGGCGGGACGAAAAACGGGAGACCGTTTGCGGTTTGGCTTCCGCATCCCGCTGCGATGAATTTTGAGGCTTTGCCCTTTCTAGGCGTAAATCCCTCCGAATTTGTCCGACAGACGGGGAAGGAGGAATTTACGATGGAAAAGGGTAAAAAGATGCGCGCGGTTTCCGCCGCCGTCGGGATTAAGGATTTCCCGTCGGTCTTCCTGGGCCTGCCGGGGAATCTCCGCCGGTCGGCGCTGGAGCTGAAAGAGGTGCGGTCGCTCTGCGGGATTGCGCTGATGCTGGCGCTCTCGGTCGCCGTCGACCAGTTTTCCTTTTACGTCGGGCCGGTCAAGGTTGGGCTCGGGTCGCTGGTCAGCGCGATGCTCGGCTGCTTCTACGGGCCGGTGGCGGGGGGGCTCGCCGCCGGGGCCGGGGACATTGTCAAGTACCTGGTGCGGCCGACGGGGGCGTTCTTCTTCGGGTACACCTTAAACGCCATCCTGGGGGCGGCCCTTTACGGCGTCTTTTTCTACAAGATGCGGGTGAGCGTCCTGCGGGCGGCGGTCTGCAAGCTCGTGATCAACGTCTGCGTCAACGGCCTGCTCGGGACCCTCTGGTACGCGATGCTCTACGGCAAGGGCTTTAACGCCGTCTTCTGGCCGCGGATGATCACCAACATCGGCAAGGTGCCGGTGGAGACGGTGGTGCTGCTGCTCTTACTGCCGGCGCTGATCGCGGCGGCCAGGCGGGCGAAACTGCGTATCTGATTTTTGGGGATGGAACCCCAGGGTGTTTTGGAAAAGTCTGAAAGGAATAGGGTATGAACGTCATATTGATTGGGATGCCGGGCTGCGGCAAGAGCACGATCGGTGTCGTGCTCGCCAAGACGCTGCGCTACGGCTTTATCGACGGGGACCTGCTGATCCAGGAAAAGACCGGCAAGCGCCTCCAGGAGATCATCGATTACGACGGGCTCCAGCGGTTTTACGAGGTTGAGGACGAGGTCCTCCTCGGCATCGGCTGCGAGAATACCGTCGTCGCTCCCGGCGGCAGCGCCGTCTATTACCCCGACGCAATGGCGCATTTAAAAGAACTGGGGGCGGTGGTGTACATCCAGCTCTCCTGCGAGAACGTCAAAAAGCGGCTCGGCAACCTCGAGTCCCGCGGCGTCGCCGGGGCCAAGGACAAGACCGTCGAGGAGCTTTATGCGGAGCGGGTGCCGCTCTATGAGAAGTACGCCGACTTCATCGTCAACTGCGACGAGGGCTCCCTCTCGGAAAACGCCGAGAAGATCGCCAAAACGATCGCGCTGGCGCTGATCTGAAATGATATCCGCCCTGCGGGCGCCATTTCAATGATATCCGCCCTTCGGGCGGGTGAGGAATGATATCTGCCCCTGCGGGGCAGGTGATATCCGTCCCGGTGGGACGGATGAAGGTATCGCTTCGCGATGATTGAATAAAGCTGTCCTTTGGGTGGAGTGTCTGAAGGGCAGCTTTTTGTGTTATTTAGAGTTTTCAAAAATGCTTTCATAGAAGAAGAGCTGTCCCCCGGGCGCATAAACCCGAAGGACAGCTTTTTAAATCGTCCCGAAGGGACACCATCATATGCCCTTTAGGGCATATATCATAGCGCTGTGCGCTATATCATTCCTCACCTGTCTCGAAGAGACAGATATCATTTTCAAAATCGTCCCGAAGGGACACCATCATATGCCCTTCAGGGCATATATCATAGCGCCGGGCGCTATATCATTCCTCATCTGTCTCGAAGAGACAGATATCATTCCTTCTTCACCATCGGCAGGGTCATCCGGATCTTAAACCCCTCGTCCCGGTCGACCGGCATCAGCTCCACCCGGGCCCGTTCGCCGTAGAGGAGCAGCAGCCGCCGGTAGAGGTTCTGGAGGCCGATGTGTTCGTTGCCGAAGGAGACGTTCTCCCCCTGACCCAGGACGCTCTCCCGGACCGCCTCCAGCATCTGCGCCATCTGGCGGCTGCCCTCAAGGCCCAGGCCGACGCCGTTGTCCTGGTAGTCGATGCGCAGAAGCCCGTGGAGCCCGCCGGGGATGTGCCGGGCGGTGACGGTCAGCTGGAGGGCGTCGACCTTGAACTTGTTGTGTTTGACCGAGTTTTCGGCGAGGGTCAAAAGCATCAGCGGCGGCACCTGGCAGTCCAAAAGCCCGTCCTCCGCCTCGAAGTCCCGGAGGGCCGAGTGGGAGTCGAAGCGGATGTCCTGGATTTTGAGGAAGTCGCAGGTCTCCCGCAGCTCTTCCTGCAGCGTGACCGTCTCGAACCCGTCGCAGAGGGTGTAGCGGACGTAGGAGGAGAGGAGCATGCAGAAATCCTGGATCTGGTCGAACTTCTCCCATTCGGCCATCCCGATGATGATGTTGAAGCAGTTGACGAGGAAGTGGGGCTTGATCTGGTTCTGCAAAAATTCCAGCTCGGTGCGGGTGCGGCGGAGCTTTTCCTCGTAGATGTCGATTTTGAGGGAACCCACCTGGGCTTCCAGCTCCTCGAAGGCGTTCGCCACGTCGTCCAGCTCGGCAAAGCCGTAGCGGCGGGTGAACCGGCGCTCCCGGACATACCCGCTGACATTCTGCTGGAGGGCCTGCAAGGGGCGCTGGATATTCCGGCGGAAGTAGGCAATAAAGTAGAAGCAGGCCCCCGCCGTGATCCCGCAGAGCAAAAGGACGGTCACCAGGGTGATCCCCGCCTCCCCGAAGGAGGCCGACCGGCCGTCGGCCGCGATGACGCCGATGCCGGCGGCGGTCCGGTGGTAGGTGCAGACCAGCCCCCCGCCCGCCGAGACGCTGCCGTCGGCCGCGACCGAGACCCCGGCGGATTCAAACCGCTCCCGGCCGGTGATGGGGGAGAGGTTTTCGTCTAAGAGGACGTAGAACCCGTCCTCCGACTGGATAACGCTGTCCATAAAGGAGAAGAGCTCCCTGAGGCTGATCCAGCCGGCGAGATAGACCCCGCGGCTCCTGCCCAGCAGCAGGCAGTAGCCCACCCCGCCGATCCGGCGGATGAGGGTGGAGATGCCGACCTCCGGGAAGATGTCCAGGTTCCCGAGGAGGAATTCCTCGACCGCCCGGTTCTCTTCGTAGCTGTCCAGCGCCGAGCGGCTGACGGCCGAAAGCCCGGTGCCGGGGACGGTGACCATAAAGGAATAGCCGGGGTTGATGAGGTCCCGGAGGGGGGTGAGCTCCCCGAGGGTTTCCTCCACCCAGTAGGCGGCGAGGAGCGACCCGGCGCCGCCGGTCTGGAGGCTGCGGACGCTGCCGTCGGTGGCGAGGGTGGAGGCGAGGTAGTAGCTGACCTGGTTGTAGCCGTTGTCCAGCTGGGAGACCTGGTAGTCCATGATCGAGCGGAGGGAGTCATAGCGCTCCTCCCGGGTCTGCCGCATCGTAAAAAGGGTGACGCTGAGGGCAATCAGCGCCACCGGGATGAGCAGGAAGCTTGCGAACTTAAAGAGCTTGACTAAAGATGCCTTACGCTTCATGGGGTTCCTTTCCGGGGCCTGCCCCGCCGCCTTTCCGGTATTCGCCCGGCTGGCAGCCGACCTTCTGGCGGAAAAGCTTGGAGAAGTAGGAGATGTTGTCGTAGCCGACCGTTTCGGCGACCTTGCTGATGGGCATCTCGGTCTCCCGCAGCAGCACTTTCGCCTGGTCCAGCCGCCGGGACTGGATGTACATCGTCATCGAGACCCCCAGCTCCTCTTTAAAGAGGGAACCGAGGTAGTCGGGGTTCATATACACAAGCCCCGCCAGGCCGGTCCGGGTCAGCTCGGCCGACAGGTGCCCGTCGATGTATTCGCAGACCGTCCGGACGGCGCTCCGCACCCGCCTGTTCCCGGCGGGGGGCGCCTCTTCCGGCACGTCTGGCCCCATAGGGGGGAGTTCCTGGCTGACCCCCAGCGCCCGCGTCGCCTGGGCCAGCTTTTCGGTCAGCTCCCCGTACCGCACCGGCTTGAGGAAGTAGTCGAAGGCGTGCAGCTCGATCGCCTTTTTGGCGTAGTCGAAGCTGCGGAAGGCGGTGCAGAAGATGGTCAGGATCTTCTGGCCGCTGTCCCGGATCCACTCTAAGAGTTCCAGCCCCGACAGGTCCGCCATCTCGATGTCGGTGATCAGGATGTCCACCCGGGTCTTTTCGATGATCTCCCGGGCTTCTTCGCCGCTCCGGGCGGTCAGCACTTCATCGAGCCCCAGCGCTTCAAAGTCGACCCCGTGCCGGATCCCGTCCAGCACCTGCCGCTCGTCATCTACCAGCAGGATTGTCACCTTGTGCTCCCTCCTTTTTTCGCATACCCATTAAAACCTACCGGGCGACCTATGCACGTCCGAAGACCGGCCTTCCACGGCCGGTCTCACACGGTGGGAACGGGTGACACGGCCGCGTCGAACAGCGGGTCCAGGGCCCGCGAGGGTCCTGGTCCA
>DVHA01000015.1 GCA_018712425.1 Candidatus Faecivivens stercoravium
GGGTTTCCGGGGAAGTTGCAGGGGAAATTGGCTGCGGGATTCCCCGGAAACGCCGGTTTTTGAGGTGATTTTGATGCAGTGTCCAAAGTGCGGGCGGGAGATGGAGAAGGGGAAGCTCACCTTCTTTACCGCCCAGGGCTATACCCTCCTCAGCTTTACGCCGGTATCCGAGGCGGAGAAGGGCTTTTTCAAGCGGAAGACGGTCGATAAAATGATCCTGGCGG
The DNA here is from genome assembly GCA_018712425.1 of Candidatus Faecivivens stercoravium. GTDB lineage: Bacteria > Bacillota > Clostridia > Oscillospirales > Ruminococcaceae > Faecivivens > Faecivivens stercoravium. The sequence goes on from DVHA01000015.1 coordinate 225, forward strand.
GGCAGGAGGCGGAAGGGTGGCACTGCGGGGGATGCAAACTGCTGCTGCCGCTCTTGACGGCCGACTAAGGGAAAGTGGATAAGAGAAAGGTGAGAGGAAAATGGGACTGTTTGCAAAAGACCCGGAGAAGGAAATCGAGCGGCTCCGGCGGGCCTGCGACGAGCGGGACGAAAAGTACATCGACAAGTGCTTAAAAAGAGGGAAGGAGAGCCTGATCCAGACGGTGCGGGTGCTGGGGGAGGAGCAGATGGACTCCTACATGCCCCGGCTGATTGAACTGCTCTCCTCGGGAGACGCCGACAAGCGGAAGGCCGCCGCCTACGCGCTGGGGGAGATGCGGTATTCCAGCGCCGTCACCTTCCTGACCAAACGGCTGGAAGAGGAGGAAGACCCCGCCGTCATCGACGAGATCAGAAAGGGCATCGCCAAATACCGCGGGTAAAATCCCCCTTTTTCCGGCGATTTACCGGGGAAAATCTATTGACAGCGGGCCCTCTTTCGCCTATAATAGATATATATCGCCAAAAAGGGAAATGCAGGGACAGGGACGGGTTCCGCAACCAATCCAGAGAACCGCCGGACGGTGTGAGGCGGCGCGGGAGCGGGGAAACCCCATCACCCTTGAGCAGGCCGCTGAAACGGTTTTTCCGCGGGTAAGCCGGCCCGGATCCCCCGTTATCGGGAAGCGCATTGCTGGATGCGTGAAAGCGGCCGCAGGATTGCGGCAATGAGAGTGGTACCGTGGAAGCGTCAGGCTTTCATCTCTTACAGGAGATGGAGGCCTTTTTATTTTACGCCCACGGCCGCATGGGAAAGGAAGAAAGATATGCTGCTTACAGGTTCTGAAATCATTTTGCAGTGCCTTTTGGAACAGAAGGTGGACACCATCTTCGGCTATCCGGGAGGGGCTGTCCTGAATATTTACGACGCGCTCTATAACTGCCCGCAGCTGCGGCATGTGCTGGTCGCCCACGAACAGGGCGCCGCCCACGCGGCCGACGGCTACGCCCGCAGCACCGGGAAGGTCGGGGTCTGCCTCGCGACCTCCGGGCCTGGGGCCACCAACCTCGTCACCGGCCTCGCCACCGCCTATATGGACTCCTCGCCGGTTGTCGCGATCACCGGGAACGTCACCACCGCCCAGCTGGGGCTGGACTCCTTCCAGGAGGTGGACATCACCTCGGTGACGATGCCGGTCACCAAGCACAACTTCCTCGTCCGCCGGGTCGAGGAGCTGGCCGACACCATCCGCACCGCCTTCCAGATTGCGAATTCCGGCCGGAAGGGCCCGGTATTGATCGACGTCCCGAAGGACATCACCGCCCTCAAATGTGAATACACCCCGAAGGAGCCGGAACCCATCCCCGAGCCCCCGATGCCCGACCAGGGGTGGTTCTTAAAGGCGGTCGAGCTGATCAAGTCGGCCAAGCGCCCCTTTATCTATGCCGGCGGCGGTGTCATCAGCTCCGAGGCTTCGGAAGAGCTCCGGGCGTTCGCCGAAAAGGTGGACGCGCCGGTCTCCTGCTCGCTGATGTGCCAGGGCGGGTTTGACGAGTTAAACCACCGGTATGTGGGGATGCTGGGGATGCACGGGACCAAGACCGCTTCCTGCTGCATCCGGGACTGCGACCTGCTGATCGCCGTCGGCACCCGCTTCTCCGACCGGGTCACCTGCGACACCGGCAGTTTCGGCCGCAACTGCTCGATCCTCCAGATCGACATCGACCCCGCCGAGTTTAACAAAAACGTCCGGGTCGACATCCGGCTCAAGGGGAACGCCCGGGCGGTCCTCTCGGCCCTCAACAAGTCGATCCCCCAGCTCCAGCACGCCGAGTGGATGGGGCAGGTGGGCGCTTGGCAGACCGAGTACCCGCTGACCCAGCCCGCCCCCGCCGAAGGGGCCGTCACCCCCAAGGCGGTGATGGAGGCCCTCTACGAGATCGGCGGCGAGGAGATGATCCTCACCACCGAGGTGGGCCAGAACCAGATGTGGGCGGCCGAGTTCTTCCCCTTCCGCCACCCCCGGCAGTTTGTCACCTCGGGCGGCCTCGGGACGATGGGCTTCGGCCTCGGCGCCGCAATCGGCGCCCAGCTGGGCAACCCTGACAAGCTGGTGGTCAACGTCGCGGGGGACGGCTCCTTCTACATGAACATGAACGAACTCTCCACCGCCGCCAAATATAACATCCCGGTGGTCGAGCTGATCCTCAACAACGGCGTCCTCGGCATGGTCCGGCAGTGGCAGAACCTCTTCTACGGCAAGCGGTTCTCCCAGACCACCCTTGAGAAGAAGACCGATTTTGAAAAGCTGGCGGAGGGCTTCGGCATCAAAGCCTTCACCATCCGCACCGAGGCGGAGATCAAGCCGGTCCTGCGGGCGGCGGTCGAATGTAAGGAGCCGGTGCTCGTCAACTGCCTGATCGACAAGGACTTAAACGTCCTGCCGATGGTCCCCGGCGGAAGCTCGGTTGAGGAACCGCTTTTGGAGATTTGAGTGAGCGGAAGGCTTATTTATAGAACAACTGGTCCGATAAGAACGAACCTGAAAGGCTCCCTCGGAGAGGGAGGCTCAGCTTGTCGAAAAAGTCTTTTTTGAGTATTTTTTGTGTGCTGCGCACGCTTCGTTATCAGCGGCAAAACTGTGGTCAGCTGCGGAAGTACGGAAAGTGAGCGCCTGGGAAGGGGCTCTGCCCCTTCCATTCCCGCGATATTTTGAAAAAAATCGAGTAAAACTTTTTTGACTGCCCCCGTTGTTTCGTAACTCCCACGTCAGCGCCGATTTTGCCGTTTCTTTGATAGCCGAATGATAGGCCGATATATTTCCATGCTGAAAGGATGGAACCCATGGAAAAAGATATTCTTGTTAAAGTCACTGCCCGCAACAACCCGGGGCTTCTGCAGCGGGTCTGCGCCCTGTTCAGCCGCCGGTTTTTCAACATCGTCTCGATTGTCGCCGCCCAGAGCCAGGACCCGTCCGTCTCCCACATCTTCATCGTCGTCCGGGGGGACGAGCGGATCTCCCGCCAGGTGGAAAAGCAGCTGGACAAGCTCTACGACGTCCTTGAGGTCGAGATCCTCGACCCCTCCCGCGTGGTCAAGCGGGAGCATATGATGGCCAAGGTCGGCCGCACCGAGGAATCGGGCAGCAAGCTGATCGAAATCGCCAACGCCTTCCACGCCGCCGTCCTCCACGTCGGCCCCGAGACGATGGTTTTAGAGCTGTCGGGCGATTCCCG
>DVHA01000127.1 GCA_018712425.1 Candidatus Faecivivens stercoravium
CGAGGGGCGCCAGCTGACGGAAACGGGGCGCCTTTTTCCCCGCCTCCCATTTTTCCACCGTCTTAGGCTTTATGCCGAGCCGCCCGGCCAGCTCTTCCCGGCTGATGCCCAGCGCCTCCCGCTTCCCGGCGATCGCCTGCCCCAATTCAGAAAAGGTGATTCCCATTTTTCTCCCCGCTTTCCGGAGGCGACAGCCGCCTCCCATAATACTCCCATTATAGCCCATCTGCCGGATAAAAACAACCCGCCCCTGCGCAGCATAGGCGGCACGCAGGGGCGGTATGGGAAAAAGATGACAGGCGTTTTATCCAAGATAGCCGGGCTTCGCGATGTCCTTCGTCACATCGGACGGGATCGTGAACTCGCAGACCCCCATGTACATCGGGGCGACATCCCCTTCGTCGAAGACGATGACGAGCTGGCCGTCCTTGTTGACAAAGAAGGTCGCGTCTTTGGAGAGCTCTTTGAAGTTCCAGGCGTCGACCTCGTCCTCCAGCCAGTAGTAGACGTTGTCGTCGGCGGCCATCTGGTCGCGCATCTGGGACTGGATGTTCGCAGTCAGCACCGAGATATAGTCGCTGTCCGCCTTAAAGAGGTCGCCCAGCGTGAGGAACTTGCCGGTCTCCTTATCGACATTGTAGATCTTGACCGACTCGTTGCCGCTGTTCATCACGATCGTCTTGTCGAACCGGATGGCGAACAGCTTGTCGGTATCGGTCACAATCTCATAGGTGAGGTTTAAGTCGTAGTTGCCTTCGTCCCCCTGGGCGGCGGCATCCTCTTCATACTGGGCGACGATCGCGTCGGTGTAATCCTGGATGGTCTGGTTGAGGTTGGAGACGGCCGGATCCCTCGTCTTGGTGAAAGCGGAAAGGTAGTCCGATTTGACGATATCTTCGGTCACATCGGAGGGGATGGTGAATTCGCAGACGCCCATATACATCGGGGCGACTTCGCCTTCATTGAAGACGATGACGAGCTGACCGTTCTCATTGACATAGAAGGTCGCGTCTTTAGAGAGCTCTTTGAAGTTCCAGGCTTCCACCTCGTCCTCCAGCCAGTAGTAGACGCTGTCGTCAGCGGCCATCTGCTCCCGCATCTGGGACTGGATGTTCTCGGTCAGCACCGCAATATAATCGCTGTCCTTCTTAAAGAGGTCGGAGAGCGAGATGATCTTGCCGGTGTCCTTATCGACGTTATAGATCATCACCGACTCGTTCCCGCTCGCCATCACCAGCGTCTCATCAAACCGCAGGGCAAAGAGCTTGTCGTTGTCGGTGACAACTTTATAGGTGAGGTTTAAGTCGTAGTGCCCGACGTCGCCCTGGGCGGCGGCGTCCTTTTCATACTGGGCGATGATGGTGTCGGTATAGGCCTTGATGGCGTCGTTGAGGTCGGAAACCCCTTCCCCGCCTTCAATCTGCGGCACCTCGATATGGGCGGAGGTGTTGCCCCGGTCGTCCTCGTAGTTGCGGAAGGTCACCACTTTGGTGATCGCCCCCAGCACCGGGATCTGTTCCATCGCGTGGGCGATGGTCGCGCTCGAGTTTGCAAGGCCGGTGACCCCGACCATAAACGCGGCGGCAGTGGCACCCAGACTAATCACAATTCTTTTTACAGTCGTCATAATGGCATTCCCCTTTTTTCGTTCCAACTTTGCCCGCTCGATCGAAGCGCGGACGCGAAACTCCAGTTCCTCCGGAACCGGTATATCCTCGTATTCCCGTTTCATCTCTTCAAGCTTAACCTCTTTCATACAGACTCTCCTTCCGCCAGTTTGACCCGCAGCTTTTTTAAGCTCCGGTACAGGATGCTTTTAACCGTGCTGAGGTTCTCCCCGGTGACGCTTACGATTTCACTCAGCTTCATATCCTCGAAGTACCGGAGGGTGACGACGGTCCGTTCCCGCTCGTCCAGCCCCTCCAGCGCCCGGAGGAGGTCGGCGTCCTCGTAGGCGTCCTCTTTCCCGGCGTCCGGCATATTTTCAAGTCCCGTGGTTTCCCGCCTTCTTTTCCGGAGGGTATCCAGGGAGGTATTGACTACAATGCGGCAAAGCCAGCTTTTGATGGTTTCCTGTTTTTTGACCTCCTCCGCCCGGAGGATGGCTTTATAGGCGCTTTCCTGGACAATATCCATCGCGTCGTCCGGGTTCTTGACGTAGGAATACGCCAGCCGGTAGAGGGAGGGATACAGTTCCAGGACCGCGCGTTCAACTTGCTGCAGCTTTACGGATTTCATAGGCGGCCTCCTTTTTGTCTCCGTCATATATAAGACGGGGACAGGGCGGGAAAAGTTGCAGGGGAATGAAAAAATTGGCAAAAGCGGATTTTGATTCGGGCAGCAGCCGCCGAAAAGGCGTCCCCCACAGCGGGTATAAACCTCCGGTTAATACTGCATAACTTTTTCGGCTATTCCCCTTCCACCGGAAATCCGGTATAATAAGGGCAGATGGATACACCACCCCGCTGAAAGGAGACGGATCATTATGAAAACCCGCAAACTGCGCGATATAACGGTATCGGAGATCGGCATCGGCTGCATGGGCTTCTCCCACGGCTACGGCCAGATCCCGCCGGAAGATTACAGCATCGAGGCCATCCGGAAAGCCTATGACTACGGCTGCACCTTTTTTGACACCGCCGAAGCTTACAGCCCGAATTTACAGGGCATCGGCCACAACGAGCGGATTGTCGGCAAGGCGGTCAAGGACTTCCGGAAGGATATTGTCCTCGCGACCAAACTCCATATCCACACCGAAGAGGTGGGGCCTGACGGGGTTTACCCCGTGATCCGCCGCCATCTGGAAGCGTCGATGGAGCGGCTGGGGACCGATTATGTCGACCTCTATTACCTCCACCGCTTAAACCTCGACATCCCGGTCGAAGAGGTGGCCGGGGCGATGGGGCGGCTGATCGACGAAGGGCTGATCCGCGGCTGGGGCCTCTCCCAGGTCGGCGTCGGGACCATCTCGGCGGCCCAGGCGGTTACCCCGGTCTCGGCGGTCCAGAACATCTACTCGATGGTCGAACGGGACGTCGAAAAAGAGGTCATCCCCTACTGCCTCGAAAACCGGATCGGCGTCGTCCCCTTCTCGCCGATCGCCAGCGGCTTCCTCTCGGGCAAAATCACCGCCGACACCCAGTTTGAAAAGGTCGACGACGTCCGCAACTGGGTCCCCCAGCTGAAAAAGGAGAACATCATCGCCAACCAGCCGATTCTGGACGTGCTGGCGGACTTCTCCGCCCGCAAAAAGGCCACGAACGCCCAGATTTCGCTGGCCTGGATGCTCCACAAGTACCCCAACGTCGTCCCGATCCCCGGCTCCAAGAACCAGGAGCGGATCCTCGAAAACCTCGGGGCTTCGGAGGTGGAGCTGACCAGCGAAGAGTTCCAGGCGCTGGAAACGGCCCTCGACGCCTGCACTGTCCACGGCCACCGCGGCTTTGAAGAGCAGCAGGGCGGCCGGATGAAGGACTGGGACCGGGAAAAGAAATAAGCGGCTCATAGAATAAGGGCGTGGGAGTTTTTGTCCCACGCCCTCTGACTGTCGAAAAACAAATTTAGCGGAAACATAAGAATCGGCGCTGGCGTTAAAATTACGAAGAAACGTGCGAAGAATGAAAAGTTTTACTCGATTTTTTTCAAAAAATCGCGGGCATCCAAGGGGCAGAGCCCCTTGGCAGGCACCCAGTTTCCGTACTTCCGAAGCTAACCACGGCTTTGCCACTGATAACGAAGCGTGCGCAGCACCCAAAAAATACTTAAAAAAGACTTTTTCGACAAACTAAGGGCGTGGGAGTTTTTTCCCACGCCCTTATTGCTTTTGATTCCTTTTCCCGGAGAATTACCGGTAATACACCTCAAAAATGGTGACGCTTTCCGGCTCAGCGGTGAAGGTATAGGTGTTTTCGCTGGGGCTGGAGACCGGAACCGTCTCATACCGCAGTTCCGACGCCTTTTTCAGCGCGCAGACCTGGTCCTTCGACAGGTATTTGGGGCTACCCATCGCCTCCCAGGCGGCCCGGGGGTCGGTGTGGCCGTCGTCGATGACCGCCTTGCGGACCTTGTCGATGATATGGCCCTTGAGGGTCAGGGTGACTTCCTCCGGGCTGATCTCCCGGCGCTCGATATCGTGGTTGTAGATGATAACCGTCGCTTTGGCGCCGTCGGTCAGGGCGAAAGCCTCGGCGGTGCGGCTGCCGCCCTCGACCGGCAGCCGGCAGTCCCCGGCCTTATGCAGCGTCTCGAACATCCGGTAGGAGGGTTTCGGGATGCCGTGGTTGGTCTGGATGCCGAACTCGTTCTTGAAAGCGGTGCCTTTCATGCCCATCTCCTCAAAGATATCCGACACCGTCCAGAAGGAATACCCCTCGACCAGCCCGTCGTTATACGCGAGCGTCTGGGCGATGAAAGCGGCCTGGTAGCTGGTGTCGTACTCTTTGGAGCCGTTCCATTCGGTGTAGTAGAGGGGCAGGTCGCCGGCCTCTTCCTTGGCCTTTTTGGTCATCTGGAAGAGGATATCCCGGGGGTTTTTATTCTCCCGCTGGAAGAAGCCTTTCATCCGCTCTTCCAGCTCCTCTTTGGGCAGCGTCTTCAGCTCATCCATCGAAGGCATTGCCGACTGGTCGTCCGTCCCCTCGTTCATGCCGAAGGTGGAGAGGGGGTCGTCGCTGGGGTAGTGGTGGGTGGAGATGAAGTCCAGCGGGACGTCATGTTCGGCGCAGAAGGCGCGGAAAGGCGGGATCCAGGCGTTGACCGAAGTGGCCGGGCCGCCGACCCG
>DVHA01000016.1 GCA_018712425.1 Candidatus Faecivivens stercoravium
CCCGACCCTCCAGTCGCTGGCGGACGCGCCCATCGAAGACCTCGAAGAGATCATCCGCCCCTGCGGCCTTTTCCACACCAAGGCCCGGGATATCAAGGCCCTCTCCCGGCAGCTGATCGAAAAGTGGGGCGGCCAGCTTCCCGATACGCTGGAAGGGCTCACCTCCTTGCCCGGTATCGGCCGAAAGACCGCGAACCTCGTCCTAGGGGATGTCTTCCACAAGCCCTGCATCGTCACCGACACCCACTGTATCCGCATCTGCGGGCGGCTGGGGCTGTCGGAGGGGAAGGACCCCTATAAGGTGGAGATGCAGCTGAAAGAGGTTGTCCCGCCGATGGAGGGCGGGGACTTCTGCCATAGACTCGTCCATTTCGGCCGGGAGACCTGCGCCGCCCGCAAGCCAAAATGCGGCGGCTGCGAGATGGCCTCCTTCTGCCCGTCCTGCGAAGCGGGGGCGTAAGGCGGAAAGCTATGGACAAGATAAACGCAAGCTGGGAAAAGGACGGCTATCTTCTCCGGCCCGCCCGGGCGGAGGACGCCGAACCGTACTATGAGCAGAACTATAACCCCCTGGACCCGGAAGCCGCCCGGCTGACCGGCAGCAAACCGGTCTTTACCCACGATGAGGTGGTGGGCTTCTTCCGCCGCTGCCTGGACGACCCCGGCCGGTATGATTTCCTGCTCCTCTCCCCCGAGGGGCGGATCATCGGCGAGAGCGTCATCAACGAGATCGACTGGGAGCTGCGGTCGGCCAATTTCCGCATCGGGATCTTCCGGCCCGCCGCCCGCGGGAAGGGGATCGGCTCCTGGATGGTGGAAGTGACCCGGGATTTTGCCTTTGAGGCGCTGAAACTCCACCGGCTGGAACTGGACGTCTTTTCGTTTAACCCCCGTGCCCGGCGGGTTTATGAAAAGGCCGGGTTTAAAGTTGAGGGCGTTTTGCGGGACGCGGTGAAAGACGGGGACCGGTACGCCGACGATATCCTGATGGCCATTTTGGAGGATGAATGGCGGGCGCTGAAAGGCTGATGCCCGCATTTCCCGCCGGGCGCAAAAAGATTTACAATAACCCCCTTGCGTTCCGGACGAATCTTCTGTATAATAGAAAATGGTATGGGCAGATTTCGCCCTAAAATAAATCTTTGGAGGAAAACCAATGAATCCTATTGCCCTTATGACGAGCGCCGCCACCGAATCGGCCGGCATCCTTTCGATTGTCGTCAGCATGCTGCCGCTCGTGCTGGTCATCGTCGTCATGTACTTTATCCTGATCCGTCCCCAGAAGAAGAAAGAGAAGGAAGTCGCCAAGATGCGCAACAACCTCCAGGTCGGGGACGAGATCGTCACCGCCGGCGGCATTGTCGGCCGGGTTGTCTCCCTCCGGGAGGATACCATCCTGATTGAGACCGGTTCCAACAACACCAAGATCCGCATCAAGCGCTGGGCCGTCTCCTCCTGCGAGACCATCCACGACGACGTATAAGAGACTGTCGAAAAACAAGTTTTTCGACAGAAAACATCGGGACTGCATGCACTCCCTGCGGTCGCACACTTGTCCCGATCAAGGTATTTTTTCCGCCGTACATGCCGCCGGAAAAAATGTGATTTAATTTTTTGAGCGCAGCGGAAGGTTATTTTCCCTTCAACAAAGCAAGACTTTTTCGAAAAGCTGGTATAGTCCTCTTTTTTCCCGCATACCCTTTACCATTTCATACCGGGAAAGGCGGTGCGGGGCCATGGAAAAAGGCCGGATGCGCGGGATACAGGGGTATATTTTCCCCGTAGCCGCGGGTTTTATCGGCGGCGTAGCGGCCACCCTCATCATGATGCTGCTGGCAGCGCTCGCGGCGTCGGCGCTGAAACTTTCGGACGGCGGCCTGCGGCTGCTGGTCTGGCTGCCGGTCATCTTCGGCGGGTTTGCGGCCGGGGGGATAGGCGCCGGGTTTGCGCCGGATTTAAAGCTCCCCTGCGGGCTGCTGCCGGCCCTCCTTCTTTGGGCGGCGGTCCTGCTTTTGCAGCAGGAATACGGCCTTATGGAGCTTCTCCGGGGCGGGGTGATCCTCCTGTCCGGCGGGGCAGGGGCGGCGGCCTTCTCCCAGGGAAGGAAAAAATTTAAGCCGGGAAAGGGCCGTCCGGGGATGCGGAGAGCGCGTCCCCGGAAAGGGCCGTTCTGACGCGCGGCGGGATTCCCGCCCGCAATATCATAGCAAAGGAGCGTTTCCTATGAAACACATTCAGTCTCTCAACAAAGCCAACCTCAAAGAGTCCGCTGCGAAGGGCGGCTGCGGCGAATGCCAGGCTTCCTGCCAGTCCGCCTGCAAGACCTCCTGCACCGTCGCGAACCAGAAATGCGAGCACGCGGATAAATAATTCCCGCTTTGGCGCATAAAGGTGGCCCCGCTGTAACGGCGGGGCTTTCGCTTGTTTTTAGCTTTCGCGGTTTTAGCTGCCGGATGGCGGTTGGTTAAACGCATCAATCGGCGCTGGCATTGAAGTTATCCGGAGAGTGGGGAAGTAAAGAAAGTTTTACTCGATTTTTTTCAAAAAATCGCGAGAATCCAAGGAGCAGAGCTCCTTGGCAGGCGCCCGCTTTCTGTACTTCCGAAGCTGTCCACGGCTGCTGCGCCCGAAACAAAGTGTGCGCAGCACCCAAAAAATCATCATAAAAAGGACTTCTGACAAGCTAAAGCCTCGGAATTTTCCATATATTCAGGGACAGTAAGAAGCAAAGGAGTTGCAACATGATCCACAAATATTACTTAAACGGCTTTTATATCGTCCTCGACGTCCACAGCGGCAGCGTTTCGGTCGTCGACGAGGCCGCCTATAAGCTTCTCGACTACATCACCCCGCCGATGGGCGAAGCCTGCCCCGAAGCGGCCCTCGCCGCCCTTGAAGGGCAGTTCGGACGGGAAGCCCTCATCGAGACCTACGGCGAACTTTACCAGATGTATAAGGACGGCCTCCTCTTCTCGGAGGACGATTACGCCCAGTTCGCCGACCGGATGGTCTCCTCCCCGGTCAAGGCGATGTGCCTGCTGGTCGCCCAGGACTGCCAGCTCAGATGCAAATACTGCTTCGCCTGCGCCGGCGACTACGGCGGGCACCGGGCGATGATGAGCCTCGAGACCGCGAAAAAGGCGATCGACTTCCTGATTGAGAAGTCCGGCAGCCGCCGCAACTTAAACCTCGACTTTTTCGGCGGCGAACCGCTGATGAACTGGAAGGTCGTCCAGGACACCATCGCCTACGCCAGAGAACAGGAAAAGCTTCATGATAAGCACTTCCTCTTCACCGTCACCACCAACGGCGTCCAGCTGACCGACGACAAGATCGAGTATATGAACAAGGAGATGCACAACGTCGTCCTCTCCCTCGACGGCCGGAAAGAGGTCAACGACTACTTCCGCGTCCGGGCGGACGGCAGCGGCTCCTACGACTCGATCGTCCCCAAGTTCCAGAAGTTCGCAAAGCTCCGCGGCGATAAGGAATACTACGTCCGCGGCACCTTTACAAAGAAAAACCTCGACTTCGGCGAGGACGTCTTCCACTATTACGACGACCTCGGCTTCGACCAGATCTCGATGGAACCGGTCGTCACCGACCCCGCGAACGACTACGCCCTCACCGAGGCGGATATCCCGGCGGTCAATGCCGAGTATGAGCGGCTGGCGAAAAAGATCATCGAATACCGCAAGGCGGGCAAGTTCTTCAATTACTTCCACTTCATGATCGACCTCGACCAGGGCCCCTGCGCGATCAAGCGGCTTCGCGGCTGCGGCTGCGGCAACGAGTATGTCGCGGTGTCGGCCGACGGCGATGTCTACCCCTGCCACCAGTTTGTCGGCAAAGAGGAGTGGAAGATGGGCTCGGTCTACACCCCCGAGACCTTCGACCTCGAAAAGAAGGACTACTTCGCCCGGGCCAACGTCTACTCGAAGGAAGGCTGCAAGGACTGCTGGGCCAAGTTCTACTGCTCCGGCGGCTGCAACGCCAACAACCTCGAGTACGCCGGCGATGTGCTCAAACCCTACCCGATCAGCTGCGAGTTTGAAAAGAAGCGGCTGGAATGCGCGATTATGATCAAGGCGGCCCTCGCGGCCGAGGGGCTTGACGACGGCAGCGCGGCGGAAGACTGCGGCGACTGTGCCGAGTGCTGATTCCCCTGTGGCAGATGCCTAACTGTTGGCTTAAGAAACGTTTCGGTAAAAGCCGTCACTCTCCGACACGCTCTCACCTAACCAGCCTCCCTCTCCGATGGAGGTGTCATCGAAGATGACGGAAGGAGTGGCGTTACAGGCGAAGCCGGGAACGCCTATATGCTTTCCGGTATCCCGCTGCTGCGGGGATACCGACTCCTTCAGTCCGCAGTGCTGCCAGCTCCCTCAAGGAGGGAGCCTTTTGGGTGGATGCTTATCCGTTAAATTGTTCTATGACAAAGCCCGTCCCTATCCCGGACGGGCTTTCAGCTTGTCGAAAAAGTCTTTCAAAAAGAAAAGAAACCTTCCGATGCGCTCAAAAAATTAAATCACATTTTTTCCGGCGGCATGTACGGCGGAAAAAATACCTTGATCCGGGCAAGTGTCGACCGCAGGGAGGCATGCAGCCCGGATGTTATTCTGTCGAAAAACTCGTTTTTCGACAGTCTCAAAGCCCGACCTCTCCCCGGCCGGGCTTTTCCCTTGACATCTTCCGCCGGAAAGTGTATACTTAATTTAGAAACACGTCTAAATATCAGGCAGGGAGGTGGCCAGGATGCCCGACGTATTCCGCGCGCTGGCGGATCCGACGAGACGGGAGATTTTGCGGCTTTTGGGGGAGAAAGACCTGACGGCCGGGGAGATTGCGGGACGGTTTGACATGACCTTCCCGTCGGTTTCCCACCACCTGAATATCCTCAAAAACGCCGGCCTGATCACCGACGAACGGGAAGGGCAGCATATCCGCTACCACCTCAACACCACCGTCATTGAAGGTTTGATCGGCCGCCTCTATGATCTGATAAACCCCGGTAGAGGGGGTTAATTTGGGAGGAATCTCTATGGGAAAACGCTTTGTCATCGGCCTTCTGGCCCTCTGCCTCTTCTCCTTCTGCGTCCAGCTGGCCCTTTACCCGTCGCTGCCCGAAACGGTGCCCATCCACTGGAACGCGGCGGGGGAGGTTGACGGCTGGGCGGGGAAACCGGCCGTGCTGCTTTTGGGGCTTCTGCCCTTCGGCCTGACGGTCCTCTTTGCCGCCCTGCCGAAAATCGACCCCAAAAAGGAGAGCTACCGGAAACATATGAAAGTCTATCGCCCGCTGTCCGCCCTTTTTGTCCTCTTTTTTATCGGGATGGTCTGGCTGGTGATGCTTTCGGCGCTGGAGTTTAAACTGCCGGTCGGCGGCCTGATTTCGGCCGGGATCGGATTAATCTTCATCTTTATCGGTAATTATATGCCCCGCATCCGCCCCAACTACACCTTCGGCATCCGCCTGCCCTGGACGCTGGCAAACGAGACCGTCTGGTACAAGACCCACCGGGTCGGCGGGGCCCTGCTGATGGCGGCGGGAATTCTGATGGGCGTGTCGGGCTTTCTGCCGGGCATTGCCGCCTTTGCCGGGGTTGCGGCGCTGCTGGCGGTGGTCATCGGCTCTTCGGTTTATGCGTGGGTCATTTATAAGCGGGAGGTGCGGCAGAATGGAAAGCCGGAAGAATGAAACGCCAGTTGTCGTGTATCCGGCAGCTTATATCCGGAAATTGAAAAAGGAGCGGGAAAAAGTTCAGGAACAACTTAAAAACGGAGAACAGCTGGTTTTTGAGAATATAAAAGTGCTTTTTGAATCTTTGGATAAGGAATAAAAAACGCCGCGGGCCGCAAAACCCGTGGCGTAATCCTTTACTGGGTAACCAGCCGGTCGATCAGCGAATGATCCTGTTCCAGCAGATAGAGCAGCCGCTGTGCCGCGCCGGACGGGACGTTTTTGCCCGCTTCCCACGCCTCAACCGTCCGGGGAGATACCCCGAGGGCCAGCGCCAGCCCTTTTTGGGACAGGTTCAGCGCCGTCCGCGTCCGGGTTACGTCGGCCGCGGTATAGGCGGGTAAGGCCTTTGGGGCGACAACCGTACGGCAGCGGCTTTTATCCCCTTTTTTGTAGGCGACCGCCTCTTCCAGGCTGGCTTTTAACTCTTCAAAGTACTGCATTTCTGCCATTTACGGTTCCTCCTTCAACATTTCAATCAGGTTCCGGATCACTTTCTTCTGCGCCGGGTTTAAATCAGTCTGCACATTTTTCGGATAAGCCAGAAGCAGGTAGATCTGCTCTCGGATCACGACATCGACGTATATCACGCGGCCTCCGCCGGACTTTCCGCGACCGGCCAGTGGAATCCGGATTTTTCGGGCGCCCGCGAGGTCCGGGATAACATCCCCGGCGTCCGGGTTTTTTAAAAGCGTCAGCTGCAATTCCCGCAGCTCTTTGTCCCCCAGTCCCATATTGGCCCATGATTTTTCAAAAACCGAAGTGAGGATAAAGACTCTCTCCAACTCTAGTTTCCCTCCCCACCTTTATTATATACGATTCAATCGTAGTTTTCAAGCCCTTTTTGGAAATTAAAAACGCCGCAGGTGAAGGCCTGTGGCGTTTTTTCAGTATGTACAATCATCCGCCCATCAGATGCTCGATGAGGATTTTAAGCCCCATCAGAATTAAGATGACGCCCCCGGCAATCTCCGCCTTCGACTTGTACCTGGCCCCGAAGACGTTGCCGACCTTGACCCCGACCGTCGAGAGCAGGAAGGTAATCACCCCGATAAACGACACCGCGTATACGATGTTGACCCTGAGGAAGGCGAAGGTCACCCCGACCGCCAGCGCGTCGATGCTGGTGGCGATGGCCAGCGGCAGCATACTTTTAATGGAAACCGAGTCGTCGGTCTTTTCCTCGTCCCCCGAGACCCCCTCGCGGATCATATTCCCGCCGATCAGCCCCAGCAGGATAAAGGCGATCCAGTGGTCAAAGGCGGTGATTTTGCTTTCAAACTGCGCCCCCAGCAGGTAGCCGATCAGCGGCATCAGCGCCTGGAAGCCGCCGAACCACAGCCCGACGATAATCCCTTTCTTCCAGCTCATCTTCGCCATCGACAGCCCTTTGCAGATCGCGACGGCCAGCGCGTCCATCGACAGCCCCACCGCGATGATGAATAGTTCATAGGTTGACATGCGATTTCCTCCCCAGATTATGGAACAAGATTCGTGTCTTTTTATGATACCATAGCCCTTCCCGGTTCGTCAAGGGCAACAACCGGCGCGTTTCCGGCAAATTTCCCTTTTTCCGAAAAAAGTTCCAGAAACCCCCTTGACAAACCCGCCGGCATGATGTATACTGTTAAAATGTATCAAAATGGATATGTGTGTCCAACGGAGAAGTTTTCCGGTAATTTGGCCACATTTTCTCATGCTATTTTGGGCAATTATACCGTTGACTTTTGCAAGTTAATTTGTATAGATTGCACAAGGTGTTCATATGCGATCCCTCTGCCCCGTTTTTAAAGAAAGAAGGAAATGGGGTAGGGGGTGTGCGCTCTCAAGTCGGATGAATGGAGTGATCAAGCCTATGGTGAATGTCAAATCCGTACAGCTCGGAAAGACGGAACGGAAAAGCTTCGCGCGGATTGGCGAAGTACTGGAGATGCCCAATTTAATTGAGGTCCAGCTTAAATCCTACCACTGGTTTTTGGAAGAGGGTTTAAAAGAGGTGTTCCGCGATGTCGCCGCGATCACCGACTACACCGGGAACCTGGTGCTCGACTTTGTCGGCTACCGCCTGGACGAAAAGCCGAAATACACCGTGACCGAGTGCAAGGAGCGGGACGTGACCTACGCCGCCCCGATGCGGGTCAAGGCGCGCCTTCTCAATAAGGAGACCGGTGAGGTCAAGGAGCAGGAAATCTATATGGGCGATTTCCCGCTGATGACCGAAAGCGGCACCTTTATCATCAACGGCGCCGAACGGGTCATCGTCTCCCAGCTGGTCCGGTCCCCCGGCGTCTACTACGATGATGCCTTCGACAAGACCGGCAAAAAGCTCCACAAGGCCACCGTCATCCCCAATCGCGGCGCCTGGCTGGAGTACGAGACCGACTCCCAGGATATCTTTTACGTCCGCATCGATAAAAACCGCAAGCTTCCGATCACCGTCTTCATCCGCGCCCTCCTGCGGGTGCGGGACGACGTCACTTACGAGCAGGTGCAGGAGGACTACCGCTGCGCCCTGACCGATATGAAGGGCTCGACCGCCGAGGTGCTGGAGCTGTTCGGCGACCAGGAGACGATCGTCACCACCTTAAACAACAAGGACCTGACCGAGGCCAAGGAGCGCCCCGCCGGCATGATGCCGGGGGACGACGCCCTGCTGGAAGTTTACCGCAAGCTCCGCCCGGGTGAACAGCCTTCGCTGGAGGCGGCGGTCAAGCACCTGGTCCCGCTCTTATTTGACGACCACCGCTACGACCTTTCGCGGGTCGGCCGGTACAAGTACAACAAGAAGCTGGCCCTCGCCCCCCGCGTCATGGGCCATACCCTTGCCCAGCCGGTCATCGACACCGCCACCGGCGAGATCCTCGCCGACGAGGGCGAAAAGCTGACCCGCGCCCGGGCGATCGAGCTGGAGAAGAAGGGGGTCGACACCGTCTATATCCGCCTGGATGACGACAAGGTCATCAAGGTGATCTCGAACGGCATGGTCGAAATCACCGACTTCCTCCCCGACCTCGACAAGAAGGAATGCGAGATCAATGAAAAGGTCCGCTACAAAATCCTCCGCGAGCTGATGGATGAAGCTTCTTCCCCCGAAGAGCTCAAAAAGCTCATCAAGAACAACGTCAACCGCCTCGTCCCCAAGCACATCATCAAGGACGACATCATGGCGACCATCAACTATATGAACTGCCTGGCCCACGGCCTCGGCACCGTCGATGACATCGACCACCTCGGCAACCGCCGCATCCGCCCGGTCGGCGAACTCTTACAGAACCAGTTCCGCATCGGCCTCACCCGGATGGAGCGGGTCGTCCGGGAGAAGATGACGATGATGCAGCAGGACTCCGAGGGCATCACCCCCCAGAGCCTGGTCAACATCCGCCCGGTCAGCGCGGCGATCAAGGAGTTCTTCGGCTCCTCGCCCCTTTCCCAGTTCATGGACCAGAACAACCCCCTGGCCGAGCTCACCCACAAGCGCCGCCTGTCGGCGCTGGGCCCTGGCGGCCTTTCCCGTGACCGCGCCTCCTTCGAGGTCCGCGACGTCCACTACACCCACTACGGCCGGATGTGCCCGATCGAGACCCCTGAAGGCCCGAACATCGGCCTGATCTCCTACCTCGCGACCTTCGCCCGGATCAACGACTACGGTTTCATCGAGGCCCCCTACCGCAAGATCGACAAGGCTACCGGCATCGTCACCAACGAGGTCGAGTATATGACCGCCGACGTCGAGGACGAGGTTGTCGTCGCCCAGGCGAACGAGCCCCTGACCGAGGACGGCCACTTCGCCAAAGAGCGGATCACCGCCCGTTACCGGGAAGAGATCATGGAAATCGACGCCGACCGCGCCGATTACATGGACGTCTCGCCCAAGATGGTCGTCTCGGTTGCGACCGCGATGATCCCCTTCCTGGAGAACGACGACGCCAACCGCGCGCTGATGGGCGCGAACATGCAGCGCCAGGGCGTGCCGCTTCTGAAGACCGAACAGCCGATCGTCGCGACCGGCATGGAATACAAGGCGGCCGTCGACTCGGGCGTCTGCGTCATTGCCAAGGAGGACGGCGTCGTCGAACGGGTCGACGCGACCGAGATCCAGATCCGCGGCAGGGAAGACGGCCAGCTGCACAAATATGAAATCCTGAAATTCAAACGCTCCAACCAGGGCACCTGCGTCAACCAGCGCCCGATCGTCTCCCGCGGCGAAGAGGTCAAAAAAGGCCAGGTAATCGCCGACGGCCCCGCCACCTGCAACGGCGAGATTTCGCTGGGCAAAAACGCGCTGATCGGCTTTATGACCTGGGAGGGCTACAACTACGAGGACGCGGTCCTGATCAACGAGCGCCTCGTCCGGGACGACGTCTACACCTCGATCCACATCGAGGAGTACGAGACCGAGGCCCGCGACACCAAGCTGGGCGCCGAGGAGATCACCCGCGATATCCCCAACGTCTCGGAAGACTCCCTGAAGGACCTCGACGAGCGCGGCATCATCCGCATCGGCGCCGAAGTCCGTTCGGGCGACCTGCTGGTCGGCAAGGTCACCCCGAAGGGTGAGACCGAGCTGACGGCGGAAGAGCGCCTCCTCAGGGCGATCTTCGGCGAAAAGGCGAGAGAGGTCCGGGATACCTCCCTCCGCCTGCCCCACGGCGCCTACGGCACGATTGTCGACGTCAAGGTCTTCACCCGCGAGAACTCGGATGAGCTGACCGCCGGTGTCAATATGGTCGTCCGCTGCTACGTCGCCCAGCGGCGTAAGCTGTCGGTCGGCGACAAGATGGCCGGCCGCCACGGCAACAAGGGTGTCGTTTCCCGCATCCTGCCCCAGGAGGATATGCCCTTCCTGGAGGACGGCACCCCGCTGGACATTGTCTTAAACCCCCTGGGCGTCCCGTCCCGTATGAACATCGGGCAGGTCCTGGAGGTCAACCTCGGCTACGCCGCCAAGCTCCTCGGCTGGAAGGTCATGACGCCGGTCTTTGACGGCGCCCACGAAGAGGATATCCGCGCGATGCAGCGGGAGGCCGGCATCCCCGAGGACGGCAAGCTCACCCTCTACGACGGCCGCACCGGCGAAAAGTTTGACAACCGGGTCACCGTCGGCATCATGTACTACATGAAGCTGCACCACCTGGTCGACGATAAGATCCACGCCCGTTCGACCGGCCCCTACTCCCTCGTTACCCAGCAGCCTCTGGGCGGCAAGGCGCAGTTCGGCGGCCAGCGTTTCGGCGAGATGGAGGTCTGGGCGCTGGAAGCCTACGGCGCCGCCTACACCCTCCAGGAGATCCTGACGGTCAAGTCGGACGACATCGTCGGCCGTGTCAAGACCTACGAAGCAATCGTCAAGGGCCACAACATCCCGCAGTCGGGCGTCCCCGAATCCTTCAAGGTCCTGGTCAAGGAACTCCAGTCCCTCGGCCTCGACATCAAGGTGCTGGATAAGGCCGGCGACGAGATCGACCTCAAGCAGAGCTTTGAAGACGACGAAGACGTCTCCTTCCGCGCCGCGGAGGAAGAGGACGACCGCTACAGCGACCCCGACGCCTTCTCGGTCCAGGAGGACGGCGAGATGGACGGCTATACCACCGGCGCTGCCGAGGATATGCTCACCGGCGTCGACGGCGGCGATTTCGACTCCGACGGCTACGGGGACGACGACGAACTGGATTTTTAATGGAAGAGGGAGTAAAGCGTGGAGTTTAATACTTTTGAATCGATCAAAATCGGACTGGCTTCCCCGGAAAAGATCCTCGAATGGTCTTACGGCGAGGTCACCAAGCCCGAAACCATCAACTACCGCACCTTAAAGCCCGAGCGGGACGGCCTCTTCTGCGAACGCATCTTCGGGCCGACCAAGGACTGGGAGTGCCACTGCGGCAAGTATAAGCGGATCCGCTACAAAGGCAAGATCTGCGACAAGTGCGGCGTCGAGGTCACCCGCGCCAAAGTCCGCCGGGAACGGATGGGCCACATCACCCTGGCCGCCCCCGTCTCCCACATCTGGTACTTCAAGGGCATCCCCTCCCGGATGGGGCTGATTCTCGATATCTCCCCCAGACGGCTGGAAGAGGTCCTCTACTTTGCCAAATATATCGTCACCGATCCCGGCAGCACCCCCCTGCAGAAGGGGCAGCTGTTGGACGAAAAGGAATACGCCTACCAGCGGGAGGTCTATGAAGACGACTTCGAGGCCGGCATGGGCGCGGAGGCTATCAAAAAGCTCCTTCACGACCTCGACCTCGAACAGCTCTCGGCCGAGCTGAAGGCGCAGCTCAATGAGTCCTCCGGCCAGAAGAAGGTCCGGATCCTCAAGCGCCTCGAGTGCGTCGAAGCCTTCCGCATCTCCGGCCAGAAGCCGGAGTGGATGATCCTGGACGTCATCCCGGTTATCCCCCCGGATATCCGCCCGATGGTCCAGCTGGACGGCGGCCGGTTCGCGTCTTCCGACCTCAACGACCTCTACCGCCGGGTCATCAACCGCAACAACCGCTTAAAACGCCTCCTCGAGCTCCAGGCCCCCGACATCATCGTCCGCAACGAAAAGCGGATGCTGCAGGAGGCGGTCGACGCCCTGATCGACAACGGCCGCCGCGGCCGCCCGGTCACCGGCCCGAACAACCGCGCCCTGAAGTCGCTGTCGGATATGCTCAAGGGCAAACAGGGCCGTTTCCGCCAGAACCTTCTTGGCAAACGTGTCGACTACTCCGGCCGTTCGGTCATCGTCGTCGGCCCGGACCTGAAGATGGACCAGTGCGGCGTCCCGAAGGAGATGGCGCTCGAGCTGTTCAAGCCCTTTGTCATGAAGCGTCTGGTCGAGACCGGCGCCGCCGCCAACATCAAGTCGGCGAGAAAGGCCGTCGACCGGGCCAAGCCCGAGGTCTGGGACGCCCTCGAAGTGGTCATCAAGGACCACCCCGTTATGCTCAACCGCGCGCCGACCCTCCACCGCCTCGGCATCCAGGCCTTCGAGCCGGTGTTGGTTGAAGGGCGCGCCCTGCGGCTGCACCCGCTGGTCTGTACCGCTTATAACGCCGACTTCGACGGCGACCAGATGGCGATCCACGTCCCGCTGTCGGCCGAGGCCCAGGCGGAAGCCCGCTTCCTGATGCTGGCCGCCAACAACCTCTTAAAGCCGGCCGACGGCAAGCCGATCACCGTCCCGACCCAGGACATGATCCTCGGTTCCTACTACCTGACGATGGTCAAGCCCGGCGACAAGGGCGAAGGCAAGGTCTTCCGCGACGTCAACGAAGTGCTGATGGCCTACCAGGACGGCGTCATCACCCTCCAGGCCAAAATCCGCGTCCGGATGACCAAGGGGGACGAGAGCCAGCTGATCGAGACCACCTGCGGGCGGCTGATCTTCAACGACCCGATCCCCCAGGACCTCGGGTTCGTCGACCGCTCGGTCCCCGAAAACAAGTTCAAGCTGGAAGTCGAGTTCAAGGTCGGCAAGAAGGAGCTCGGCAAGATCATCGACCGCTGCATCCGCATCCACGGCACCGCCCGCACCTGTGAGGTCCTCGACCGGATCAAGGCCCAGGGCTACCAGTATTCGACCAAGTCGGGCATCACCGTCGCCGTCTCCGACGCGACCATCCCGGAAGAGAAGAAGCAGCTGGTCGCCGACGCCGAAAAGGCGGCCCTCAAGGTCAACCGCCAGTACGAGAGCGGCCTGCTCTCCGAATCGGAGCGGAAGGACCGGGTTATCCGCATCTGGAACGACACCACCAACGCCGTCGCCGAGGCCCAGACCGCCGCGATGGACGAGTTCAACCCCATCTTCATGATGGCCGACTCGGGCGCCCGTGGTTCGAAGGCCCAGATCCGCCAGCTGGCCGGTATGCGCGGCCTGATTGCGAACACCTCCGGCGCCACCATCGAGCTGCCGATCAAGGCCAACTACCGCGAAGGCCTGACCATCCTCGAATACTTCATCTCCTCCCGGGGCGCCCGTAAAGGCCTGGCCGATACCGCGCTGCGGACCGCCGACTCGGGTTACCTGACCCGCCGTCTGGTCGACGTCTCCCAGGACGTCATCATCCGCCAGCAGGACTGCGGCACCACCGACGGCCTGGAAATCAGCGACATCCGGGAAGGCAAGGAAATGATCGAGACCCTCGAGGAGCGCCTCCAGGGCCGTTACCTGGTCGACGATTTCATCGACCCCGCCACCGGCGAGGTGCTTGTCTCCAAGGACAAGATCATGGACGAGGAGGACGCCAAGAAGATCATCGCCACCGGCGCCACCACCGTCAAAATCCGTTCGATCCTCACCTGCCATTCGCCCCAGGGCATCTGCGCCAAGTGCTACGGCGCCAACCTTGCCAACGGCAAGGCAATTGCGGTCGGTGAGACGGTCGGCGTCATCGCCGCCCAGTCGATCGGCGAGCCCGGCACCCAGCTGACCATGCGCACCTTCCACACCGGCGGCATCGCCAACGCGGAAGATATCACCCAGGGTCTTCCCCGTGTCGTCGAGCTGTTTGAAAGCCGCAAACCCAAAAACAGCGCGATCATCTCGGAGATTGCCGGTACCGTCCATTTCACCGAGGAAAAGCGCCAGACCGTCATCGTCGTCACCGGCGAAGAGGGCGAAAAGCGCTACAACATCCCCTACGGCTTCAAGATCAAGGTTGTCGAAGGCCAGGAAATCGCCCTCGGCGAACCCCTGACCGAAGGCGCCATCAACCCCCACGACATCCTCGCCATTAAGGGCGAGAAGGCGGTCCAGGATTACCTCATCAGCGAGGTCCAGAAGACCTACCGTTTGCAGGGCGTTGATACCAACGATAAGCACATCGAGGTCATCGTCCGCCAGATGATGAAGAAGGTCCGGATCAAAGACCCCGGCTCCACCGAGCTGCTGACCGGTTCGATCATGGAGCGGAGCAACGTCTACCGCGAGAACCAGAAGCTCCAGGCCCGGATCGACGCCGGCGAGGCGGTTTCGCTTATCACCTACGAGCCGGTCCTCCTCGGTATCACCAAGGCGGCCCTGGCCACCGAGTCGTTCATGTCCGCCGCTTCCTTCCAGGAGACCACCAAGGTCCTGACCGACGCGGCCATCAAGGGCAAGACCGACCACCTCTTAGGCCTGAAGGAGAACGTCATCATCGGGAAGCTGATCCCCGCCGGCACCGGCATGAAGTGCTACAACGAGGTCGATGTGGTTTCGACCAAACCGGAAGACGCGCCCGAAGAGGCGAAGGAAACCGCTTCTTCCCCCGTCAGCGCCGACTGATTATAGACCCGACAGCAGGAGGACGGACACAGCACCGTCCTCCTGCTTTGTCTTTTCCGCGGGGCCGAAGCGTATCGTCTGCCGGGCTCTGTCCCGCGGGCACGGCGGCCGGCATAAAAAGTTTAGGATCGACCCCTTTTTAAAGGGGTCGCGGGAGTGGAGAGGGCAGAGCCCTTTCCCAGGCGGCAGGTTCCCGTATTTCCGAAGCTTTTCACAGCTGCTGCACCCGAAATAAAGCGTGCGCAGCACCCAAAAAATAATCCTAAAAAACACCCCATAGCTATTGCCCCACCCCATCCTGTCCGCTCACCTTCCCCTTGTCCGACAGCCTGTGCAAAACCGATAAAATCAGGCGGCGCAGGCCCTCCCAACTTCTACCGGCGAGGCCGCGCAAGATGCAGAAAATTCTTGACAGTGGGGGAAGGGTGTGCTAAAATAAATAATTGTGTGGGGATGGAAGTCCCCCCTCAAATTTTCAGTAAGGAGGTGCCATATGCCTACTTTTAACCAGCTCGTAAGAAAGAGCAGAACCTCTCTTGTGAAGAAGTCCACCGCCCCGGCCCTGAACCGCGGCTACAACTCGATGACCAAGGAGTCCACCGACCGTTCTTCCCCTCAGAAGAGAGGCGTTTGCACGGCAGTCAGAACCATGACCCCGAAAAAGCCGAACTCTGCGCTCCGTAAGGTCGCCAGAGTCCGTCTGACCAACGGAATGGAAGTATCAGCTTATATTCCGGGTGAAGGGCATAACCTGCAGGAGCACTCGGTCGTCCTCATCCGCGGCGGCCGTGTTAAGGACCTGCCTGGCGTCCGTTACCACATCATCCGCGGCACCCTGGATGCCCAGGGCGTCAACGGGAGAATGCGGTCTCGCTCCAAATATGGTGCGAAGCGCCCGAAAGCTGGTGCGAAGAAGTAAATCCGAAGGTCAGTTTAGGCTGTCCAAGGCTCATATGGTACGATACAATAGATGTTCGGCCCTTTGAGCGCTGCGGAAGAAATTTACTTTCGAGTACCGATGAATTCATTCTGTGAAGGAGGGAAGTAAAGTGCCTAGAAGAGGTCGAATTGCCAAGCGCGATGTGCTGGCAGATCCTATCTACAATTCTAAAATGGTTACCCGGCTGGTCAACAGCATCATGCTCGACGGTAAGAAGGGCGTCGCCCAGAAGATCGTTTACGGTGCGTTTGACATCGTAGCCGAAAAGACCGGCAAGGATGCCCTCGATGCTTTTACCGAAGCACTCGAAAACATCATGCCCGTCCTGGAAGTCAAGTCCCGCCGTGTCGGCGGCGCCACCTACCAGGTCCCGATGGAAGTCCGTCCCGAGCGGCGGCAGACCCTGGGGCTCCGGTGGCTCACCACCTATGCCAGAAACCGCTCTGAGAAGACCATGAAGGAACGCCTTGCCGGCGAGATCATGGACGCGCTCAACAACACCGGCGGTGCTGTCAAGAAACGTGACGACACCCATAAGATGGCCGAAGCCAACAAGGCTTTCGCCCATTTCAGATGGTAATCACACCCGAATGGGAATGTATATTCCGTTTGCCTCCGGGCATACTTGTCCGTGTATAACGGGGTGACTTACGTTTTTTGAAAAGGAAGGTTGACGGCAGGGGGAAAGACTTCCCGCTGCCTCTACCGGAATATGGCGTAAGGTCAGATTCACTCGTATTTTGTGCCAACATACTAAAAGGATGAATGAATATGCCTAGAGACGTATCCCTTGAAATGACACGAAATATTGGCATCATGGCGCATATCGACGCAGGTAAGACCACCGTTACGGAACGTATCCTGTTCTATACCGGTAAGATCCACAAGATGGGCGAAACCTACGAAGGTACCGGCACCATGGACTGGATGGCGCAGGAACAGGAGAGAGGTATCACCATCACCTCCGCTGCGACCACCTGCTACTGGAAAGACCATCGTGTCAACATCATCGACACCCCCGGCCACGTCGACTTCACCGTTGAGGTCGAACGGTCGCTGCGTGTCCTCGACGGCTCGGTCACCGTCTTCTGCGCCAAGGGCGGCGTAGAACCCCAGTCCGAAACCGTCTGGCATCAGGCCGACAAATATAAGGTCCCGCGTATGTGCTTCGTCAATAAGATGGACATCATGGGCGCCGACTTCTATAACGCCGTCGACATGATGCACGAGCGGCTGCATGCCCCCGCCCATCCCATCCAGCTCCCGATCGGCGCTGAGTCGGATTTCGTGGGCCTGATCGACCTGCTCGAGATGAAAGCTTATATCTATAACGACAAGCTCGGCGAAGATATCTCCATCGTGGACATCCCCGCCGATATGCAGGATAAAGCCGAACAGTACCGGAACGAGATGATCGAGTCGCTCGCAGAGAACGACGACGACCTGATGGAAAAGTACCTGGAAGGCGAAGAGATTTCGATCGACGAACTGAAGGCCGCGATCCGCCGCGAGACGATCGCCAACACCTTCGTCCCCGTCCTCTGCGGCTCCGCCCACTTCAACAAAGGTATGCAGAAGCTGCTGGACGCGATCGTCGACTATATGCCTGCCCCGACCGACATCCCCGCCATCCGCGGCGTTGACCCCAACACCGGGGAAGAGGTGGACCGTCACGCGTCCGACGACGAGCCCTTCTCGGCCCTCGCCTTTAAGATCGCGACCGACCCCTTTGTCGGCAAGCTCTGCTATTTCCGCGTTTACTCCGGCAAGGTTGACGCCGGCACCACCGTTTACAACTCTGTCAAGCAGAAACCCGAACGGATGGGCCGCATTCTCCAGATGCACGCCAACCACCGCCAGGATATCGAGACCTGCTACGCGGGCGACATCGCCGGCGCA
Source organism: Candidatus Faecivivens stercoravium (assembly GCA_018712425.1). Taxonomy (GTDB): domain Bacteria; phylum Bacillota; class Clostridia; order Oscillospirales; family Ruminococcaceae; genus Faecivivens; species Faecivivens stercoravium. Next base: position 17,827 of record DVHA01000016.1, read on the forward strand.
GTCGGCCTGAAGGTCACCACCACCGGCGACACCCTCTGCGATCCCAAGCACGAAGTCATCCTCGAGTCGATGGAGTTCCCCGATCCGGTTATCCGCGTCGCGATCGAACCCAAGACCAAGGCCGGCTCCGAAAAGATGGGCATCGCCCTCTCCAAGCTGGCGGAGGAAGACCCCACCTTCAAGACCTACACCGACGAAGAGACCGGCCAGACCATCATCGCCGGTATGGGCGAGCTCCATCTGGAGATCATCGTCGACCGTCTGCTCCGTGAGTTCAAGGTCGAAGCCAACGTCGGCAAGCCCCAGGTCGCCTACCGCGAAACCATCCGCGGCAACGCCGACGTCGACAACAAGTACGCCCGTCAGTCCGGCGGTAAAGGCCAGTACGGCCACGTCAAGATCCGCGTCTCCCCCAACGAGCCCGGCAAGGGTTACGAGTTCATCAACTCGGTCGTCGGCGGCGCGATCCCGAAAGAATATATCCCCGCGGTTGACGCCGGTATCCAGGGCGCTCTCCAGGCCGGTGTCCTCGCCGGTTACCCGGTTGTCGACATCAAGGTCGAGCTGTACGACGGCTCTTACCACGAAGTCGACTCCTCTGAAATGGCCTTCAAGATCGCCGGCTCTATGGCGGTCAAGGAAGCCCTCAGAAAGGCGAACCCCGTCATTATGGAACCGCTGATGAAGGTTGTCGTCGTTGTACCGGAACAGTACATGGGCGACGTCATCGGCGACCTCAACTCCCGCCGTGGCCAGATCCAGGGTATGGAGGCCAGAAACGGCGTGGAAGATATCACCGCTCTCGTCCCGCTGGCGGAAATGTTCGGTTACGCGACCGACCTCCGCTCTAAGACCCAGGGCCGCGGCAACTACTCGATGGAACCCAGCCATTACGTCGAGGTTCCGAAGAACATCGCCGAGAAGATCGTCGCGGAGAGAAGCAAAAAATAAATTCTGTGGGATGCAAGAAAAAACACTTGCAATCTCTGGAAGTTTCTGGTACTATTAAGGTACAGATTCTTGATCCAATAAGGAGGAATTTCCAATGGCAAAGGCTCATTACGAAAGAACCAAGCCCCATGTCAACATCGGCACCATCGGCCACGTTGACCA
>DVHA01000128.1 GCA_018712425.1 Candidatus Faecivivens stercoravium
TTGCCGTCTTCAACCAGGAACCCTTTCGATTCCAGCGAAAAGTCGCCCGAAACGGCGTTCGCACCGGCATGGGCACCCTTCATAAAGGTAATCATCACGGCAGTGCCGGCCTTCCCCAGCAGCTCTTCCCGACTCATATCAGAAGGCTTCAGATAGAAGGTGTGGGGCGCAATCGCCACCGGAGAAGCGTAGCTGGCCCGAAAAGCGTTGCCGGTGCTCTCTACCCCTTCCTTCGCGGCGGTGGCGCGGTTGTGAAGGAGGGTCGTCAGCGTCCCGTTTTCCACGACATTCCGGGTCGCGGTCGGCACACCCTCGGCGTCAAAGGCCGACTGGAAGAAGTTTTCCGGATAGAAAGGATCATCGACAATCGTCACCAGGTCGGAGGCAACCTTCTCCCCTGCCTTGCCGGCGAGGACAGACATCCCATTCTGGGCCTGCTGGGCCGAGAAGGCGGACTGGAAGATTTCCAGCATCGCCGCCATCTGGCTGGCATCAAAGATAACCGGGTACTGGCCGCTCTTGACCGGCGAAGCGCCGATCTGGGCTACCGTCTTCTCCACCGCCCGTTCGGCGAGGGCCTTGATATCCTGGTCGGCCCCGCAGGCTTTCGCAGAGCTGGCGTGGTCGTTGTATTTCTTGCCGGACTCGTCGGCCGCGACAACGTTCATCGACGCGACGGTCATTGCCCCGCTGCTTTCAAGATAGAGGCCCCTGGAATTGGAGATTGCCGTTTTAGACGAAATGTCCGCCATCGCAGCCATCAGCCCCTTCTGGACCCGCGGGTCAGCAGCGCAGGCATACCCTTCCGCTTTCAGCAGGGCCGCCTGCTCGGCAGCGGCATCATTTTCCGGCATTGCTGCCGCGGGAAGCTCCCTGTAGCTGCCGCCGGCATAGATATCCTGCTGAACGCCCTCTTCCGCGATTTCAGCCGCTTCCAGCGCCCGTTTAAACAGGTCGGGGATTTCCTCCTCGGTAAAGGATTCGGTCGAGGAAACGCCGGTCCTGCCATTTACAATAACCCGCAGGCTGACCCCTTCAACCGAAGAACTGGCCAGGCGGTCGACCGTTTCCCCCAGGACGCTCACCTGACTGGTATTGTCTGCCTGATAATACAGCTCATAATCGGAAATGTTCTGTTCCGCCGCGTAAGCCGCGGCTTTTTTGCTGAACGTTAAGAAATCCATCTTTACCCCTCCTTATTTACGGCCGCCGACGGTGATCTCGCTGACACGGATCATCGGCTGGCCGACGTCGGTCGGGACAGAACCGCTGGACGCGCCGCAGACGCCCTGTTCCCGCCGCAGGTTCATGCCGACCATATCGATATTCCGGATAACCTCGGAGCCCTTGCCGATCAGGCTGGCGCCCCGCACCGGCTCGCAGATCTGGCCGTTGCGGACAAGGTACCCTTCGTTGACGGCGAAGTTGAACTCGCCGGTAACCGGGTTGACCGAGCCGCCGCCCATCTTCTTGGCGTAGAGGCCGAAATCAATCGAGCGGATAATCGCCTCGTCGGTGTCGGTGCCGGGGGCGAGGAAGGTGTTGGTCATACGGGAAGTGGGCGCGAAGGTATAATCCTGGCGGCGGCTGCTGGCGGTGGTCTCAAGGCCCATCCGGCGGCCGTTTAACTTGTCGACCAGGTAACTCTTGAGGATACCTTTTTCAATCAGCACCCGCTTGCGGTTGGGGGTGCCCTCGTCGTCGATGTTGACGCTGCCCCAGGCGCCCGGAATGGTACCGTCGTCGATAGCGGTGACCTTTTCGGAGGCGACCCGCTGCCCCAGCTTACCGGCAAACTCCGACATTCCGCGGGAAACCGCCTGGGCTTCCAGCGAATGGCCGCAGGCCTCATGGAAGATGACGCCGCCGAAGCCGTTGTCGATCGCAACCGGCATCCGGCCGGCCGGGCAGTAGTCGGCATGGAGCATCGTCACCGCCTGGCGGGCGGCATCCTTCGCGACCGCTTCCAGGTCGATCTCGTCGAAGAATTCATAGCCTTTGGAGGCACCGGGGGCGTTATAGCCGACCTGGTTGACATTGCCGGCGCTGGCAACCGCATTGATGGCGATCCGGCTGCGGACCTGGCGGTCGGTGACCATCAGGCCGTCGGAGGTGGCAATCAGGATGTTGCGGTCGTAGTCGAGCAGGCGGATGTTCGCCTGGCTCACTTCGCTGGAATATTCTCTGGCCGCGCGGTAAGCCCGTCTTACGAGGGTAACCTTATCGGCGAGCGGGATAGACGAGCCGATCCGGGCCGCCGGGTTTACATTTCGGCAGGTGGACTGGACCAGATGGGAATAACGCCCCTTGCCGTCCGCTGCGATCATCCGGGCCGCCTTTTTAGCCGCCGCCATCACCGATTCGGGCGAAAGGCCGCTGGAACAGGCGTAGGCGCTCTGCACCCCTTTAAACACCCGGACGCCGACGCCGACGCTGTGCTCATTCATTGTATCCTTGACGCTGTCGTCCACAAACTGTAAAAGCCCGCGGACGGTATCCTCCGCAAAGATTTCTGCATAATCGGCGCCAGTCGAAACAGCGGCCTCCAATGCGGCTTCCAGTACGCTTGTCTGGATCATTGTAAATCATCCTCCTCAAATCATGTTTATATGTGGGCAAAGCCGCCCCTTAGCAGGACGGCCATTGTCGGGCATTAATGGGTAATCAGCTCGGGGGCCTGCCGGAGCAGGAAATTGTACATTGCACCGTAAAGATTGGCGCTGCTGCGGTAATAACAGGGCTGGATATCGACGCTCCGGACAACCGACAGGCAATGTTTCAGCAGGTCTTTGCCGGCTTCCTGCAGATCGGCAATCAGCCGCGGCTCCTTGCTGATGCCGCCGCCAATGACAATCCGGTCGGGATCGTAAATGTTGATAACATTGACAATCATCCGGATGTTATTTTCGATAAACTCTTTGTAGAGCCGCTCGATATCCGGGTCGCCCGCCTCCAGCAGTTTAAACAGTTCAAAACCATTCATCACCATGTCGGGATACTGGGGGCCGGTGGCCGTCGAACGGAGCCGCTCTTCATATCCAGGGTCGGTTTGGGCCATCATCGGCATATACATCGAACTGGATGCCTTGCAGCCTTTGAGAACGGCCGCCCGTTCTACAATACCCGTCGTCGAACAGGCAAAGGTTGCAGACCCCTCAATGTAACCGCCGCTGCCGACAATAATCGAAGAAAATTCGCCGGCGGAAAAGTTTTTCCCGCGGATGATTTTGCCGTCCTGGATCAGGCCGCCGCCGATGCCGGTACCGAGCACAATTGCCGCGCCGGTTTTACAGTCTTTCAGGTTCCCCTTCCAGGCCTCCGCGAGCGCCGCCGCCTTGCCGTCGTTTTCAATCTCCATCGGCACCGGGCAGCGCTCTTTCAGCACGCCCAGAATCGATTTCCCCATCAGGATGTTCATATACGCGCCGCCGAAGACCAGCGTACCCGTCTCGCTGTCGAAAGCGCCGGGGAAACTGATGGCGATCCCGTCGATCTCCTCTTTGAACCGGTCGTAAATCTTTCCGGTTTCTTCGACAAACTGCTCCAGGCTCTCCCTGGGCGCCGGGATATCCCCCTGGCAGGTCAAATTGGACGCGTCGTCCATCAGCCCGTATTTAACCGCGCTCCCGCCGTAATCCAAAACCAGGCATTTCATGATATAGCCTCCTTATTCGATCTATTATAAATTAAGATACCAGTTCGCTGTGGTATTGCTGTAACCAGTTGAACATAGCGCCGTAGAGGTTGGCGCTGCTGCGGTAGAAACAAGGCTGGACGTCAAACCCGGGCACCGCGATGATGTTTTTGCCGGGGAAAGCCGCGACCCGCGCCTGCAGGTCGGCAATCAGCCGGGCCTCCTTGCTGATGCCGCCGCCGATGACAAACCGGTCGGGGTCGCAGACATGGGCCAGGATGACAATCAGCTGGGTCAGAGAATCCAAAAGCTCATCATACAGCATCGCGATATCCGGATCCCCTTTTTCCAGCAGCTGGAAAGCGGTAAACCCGTTCATCTCCATATCCGGGTATTGCGGGCCTTTGACCATTGCCCGCAGCCGGGCAATCTCCTCTTCCGCCCCAAACCCCTTCAGCGCGAGGTAAAAGTCCTGGTGAGGCGTGCCCTTCATCACCGCCGCCCGTTCGACAAACCCTTCGGTTGAGCAGGTATAGGTCGACATATTGAATACGCCGGACTTTCCGCCCGTCAGGATGTAGGAAAACTCACCGGCCGCCGCGTGGCGCCCGCGGTAAACCCGGCGGTTATGGATGATGCCCCCGCCGATGCCGGTGCCGAGGATAATGGCGATGCCGTCCTGGCAGTCCTTGAGGTTGCCGTTCCAGCATTCGGCCAGCGCCGCCGCCTTGCCGTCATTTTCAACCGCCACCGGGACGCCGCAGCGGGTCTCCAAAAGCTCACGGATATTGGTCCCTTTTAATATGTTCAGGTAGGCGCCGCCGCTCACCAGAACCGTCTCGTCGGTAAAGGTACCGGGCATGCTAACCGCAATCCCATCCACCTCATCTTTGTACCGGTCAAAAATCTCACCGGTCACCCGCAGGTATTCCTCCGCAGAATGGTTGGGAGCCGGCACCTCACCCTGTTCGGTGAGGTTGGCGTCGGTATCCATCAGGCCATACTTCAGCGCAGTCCCGCCATAATCCAAAACCAGGCATTTCATCAACAATCATCCTTCCGTAATTCAGTTTCATAAGACGGAAAAAACACCGCCGCCCTCCGAACACTGTCAATATTGCCATTATAGCAAATTTAGGCAATATCTGTCAATGGCCCGGCTAAAATATGGCGAAACCTGCCGAGCCCTACTTCCACTCCCGGCAGTCAATCCCATACTGGCAGGTTACAGCTTGCTTCTCCCGGCCGGTAAAATCCTTACCCATAAACCGGGTTTCCTCGGTCATCCCGAGCCGCTCCATCAGGTGCATCGAACGGGCGTTGCGGGCGTCACAGTGGGCAATCACCCGGACCGCACCCATTTTTTGAAAAAGAAGGTCCAAAAGCGCCCGGCAGCTCTCATAGGCATAGTTTTTACCATGATAGCGCCGGTTAAAAATATACCCGATCTCATAATACCCTGTGTCCAGCCGGGCAACGTAAAGGTTTCCGATCATCTTCCCGCTGGTGAGCAAACAGACAGCCAGGAAAGATTCACTGTTGGCCCGGTTAGCCGCTTCCAGCATCGCGTCGCCGCGGGTATAAATATCGTAGGGTTCATACCGGACCACCTCGGGATCGGACAAATACTCATACAAGTCCCGCCAGTCGTCCGGCACCATCCGCCGAATCACCAATCTGCGGGTCGGATAGCGGAAATCCATCGGGAACATATGCCCACCTCCCCAAAAAGGAAACAGCTGCAACGCCGGAAAACCTGCCTTGCAGCTGTAAACATCACTGGATAAAGCCGATCTTTTTCATGACCTTGGACAGAGTGCGGCGGCTGATCCGCTGGGCCTGTTCCGCCCCCTGGCGGTAGCAGCTTTCCAGGTAGGCCTTATCTGCCATCAGGCGGGCATACTCTTCCCGGATCGGGCGCAGGTGGTCGGCAACCGCCTCGCCGACAGCCAGCTTAAAGTCGCCGTAACCCTTGCCGGCGAACTCCGATGTGATTTCATCCATCGTCTTGCCGGTGACCGCGCCGTAGATGGTCATCAGGTTGTTAATCCCGTCCTTGCCTTCGCCGTACCGGACTTCCATATCGGAATCGGTGACCGCCCGTTTGAATTTCTTGACAATCTGGTCCTTTTCATCGAGGATCAGGATGCAGGCGTTGGGGTTCTCATCCGATTTGGACATCTTCTTGGTCGGTTCGGCCAGCGACATGATCTTGGCCCCCGCCTTCGGGATATACCCCTCCGGCAGTTTGAAGGTATTGCCGTAGATGCCGTTAAACCGGTTCGCAATCGTCCGGGTAATCTCCAGATGCTGGGTCTGGTCCGCCCCGACCGGCACCAGGTCGGCCTGATACAGGAGGATATCCGCCGCCATCAGCGCGGGATAGGTGAAAAGGCCGGCGTTGACGTTCTCGGGGTGTTTGGCGGATTTGTCTTTAAACTGGGTCATCCGGGAGAGTTCGCCGAACTGGGTGTAGCAGTCGAGCACCCAGCCCAGCTGGGCGTGGTCGGGGTTCTGGCTCTGGATAAAGACGATGCTCTTCTGCGGGTCGATGCCGCAGGAGAGGAGCAGTGCATAACAGGAGAGAATCTGCTGCTTAAAATGCTTCGGCTCCTGCCGGACGGTGATCGCGTGCAGGTCGGCGATCATATAGGCGCAGTCAAATTCGTCCTGCATCGGCGCCCAGTTTTTGACCGCCCCGATATAGTTGCCCAGCGTAAAGACGCCGGTCGGCTGGATGCCGCTTAAAATGGATTTTTTCTTCTGGACCTGTGCTTCCATACTATAAACTTCCTTTCTGAAATTACGAGGAAGTGGGAAAAACAAAAAAGGCGTCCTTTCCCGGGAAATGGGAAAAGACGCCTTAAGCGTTACAATAAGCCACCCAAATCTTCGTACCAACATACGCGCCCTTTGGTAACGGTAAAGGAATTCCGTCGGGCATTACTCAGCTTCCGCCTTTCTTCCCGCCCTCATGAGCCCATTCGCCGGAACCCTCATGCGCCGCTCCCACCGCTGCGGCACTCTCTGCAATGAAGCATAATCCGGTTACTCTTCTCAGTCATCGGTTATAGGATAAGTATAGCATCCTGAAAAACAGTTGTCAAGGTGTTTTACGGAAATTGGGTACATTATTTACGCAAAAACTCCCGCAGCGCTTCACCCAGGATCCGGGTGCCCTGCACCAGCTTCTCATCGGTCGGGGTCGAGTAATTTAAGCGGAAGCACTGGCTTGGCGCCGACTCATCGACGTTAAAGGCGATGCCGGGGACAATCGCGACACCCTTCTCCTTGGCGAACTGGACAAACTGGAGCATATCCGCCCCCTCCGGCAGCGTGCACCAGAGGAAGAGTCCGCCCTGGGGAACGGTGTATTTGACCTCTTCCGGGAACCCCTTCCGGATTTCATCCAGCATCAGGCCGCTCTTATGGCGGTAGAGATCGCAGATCATCCGGATATGGCCGTCGTAGTCATACTTTTCCATGTAGTCGGCAATCAGGATCTGGAAGAAGAGGTTAGAATGGGTGTCGACCGCCTGTTTCCCGACCGCCATCTTGTCCAGCACCGGCTTCGGCGCAACGACGAACCCCAGCCGGATCCCGGCGGACATAACCTTTGAGAAAGAGCTGGTGTATATGACAATCCCTTCGGTATCCATCGATTTCAGAGTCGGGATATCCTCCCCGTCAAACCGCAGCTCGCCGTAGGGGTTATCCTCCAAAATCATCACCCCGTGCTTGACGCAGAGGTCATAGATTGCCTTCCGCTTTTCCAGCGAGGTGCAGGTGCCGAGCGGGTTGTGGAAGGAAGGAATGGTATAGAGAAAACGGACGTTTTTCTCCTCTTCCAGCGCCTTTTTAAGTGCTTCCAGGTCCATCCCGTCGTCCTCCATCGGGATGCCGACCAGGTTGACGCCATAAGAGCGGAAGGTGTTGAGGGCACCGACAAAGGCCGGATCCTCCGACAGGACGGTGTCCCCTTCGTTTGCCAGCACCTTGGTGGTCAGGTCCATCGCCTGGGTGCCGCCCGAGATGATCATGATGTCATCGTTTTCGGTCCCGATGCCGAACTTTTCCTTCTGCCGCTGCATCGTCAGCTGCCGCAGGCGAGGATACCCTTCGGTAATGCCGTACTGGAAAGCGACACCCGCTTCGTGGTCAAAGATATCGTCGGCGATCTCCTTCATCTCTTTAACTGGAAAAGACTCAACCGCCGGGTTGCCGGCGGCGAGGGAGATGACGCTCGGGTCGCTGTTTTTAAGGATTTCCCGGATTGCGGAAGGGTGCAGGTTTTCAATCCTTCTGGAAAAATGATACTGCATAATACGGCACAACCTTTCTTTTGCTAATTTGGCTGCCAACAGATGAAATGGCAGATCGGTTTAACCCAGTGTAACCCCGTCTAAAACCTCCTGGCCGACGACCTCCTGCAGCAGGCTGTCGATATAGGTCAGGCTGAAACTCGAATACCGGCTCCGAACACCGTGGTTATAGGCGAGGTCTTCGGTGTAATCCTCCAGGAGATAGATGCGGTTGTTGGCATAGCCGGAGTCGTAATGGGTGACCACCGGCGTCAGGGAATAGCTTGTCAGCACCGCTTCCCCGCCTTCCGTCTCCCGTTCCACCGTATAGTCGAGGATCCCACCCACCAGGCAGTAGGCGTCGGCCTGGGCCGAGGCAAAGTTCCCCAGCGAATAGGCGACCAGCGCCGTCCGGCCGTCGGAGGTCTCAATCGTCTCCACCGGCTGGAGGACGTGGGGATGGTGGCCGATGATGATGTCGACGCCCCATTCGGCCATCTGCTGGGCCAGATACCGCTGCCGGTCGGTCGGGGTGAAGGAATACTCATCCCCCCAGTGGACATTCATGACGACGATATCCGACGCTTCATCCGCCCGTTCGATCTCCGCCTGGAGCCGGGCAAGGCCGGCATCATCCAGCGCCTGGTCGATTACGATCTCCGAACCCGACGCCAGCGACAGGCCGTTGGTCAGTTCGGTCATCCCAAGGAAAGCGAAGGTAATCCCGTCCACCTCTTTCAGCCGGGTAGTCTGGTAGTCCGCCTCATTCTGATAGACGCCGGTCGTTAAGACATCCGGGTAGTTCTCCCCCCAGAAGCTGAGGCATTCGCCCAGCCCGTCGGTCCCCTGGTCGAGGCAGTGGTTGTTGGCAAGGTTTAACACGTCTACGCCGCACAGGTCGGTGACATAACTTGCCAGTTCCGGCGGGGAGTTGAAGAGCGGATAGGTCGAAGGCGAGTTGCTGGGAACAATCACCGTCTCCTGGTTGATGGTGGTGATATCGGCCGACGAAAGGTAGGACGCGACATTTTCATAGAGATAGGTAAAGTCGTATCCCCCATCCTCCGACCGGGCAGCCGCCTGTTCATAGAGAGAGGAATGAATCAGATTGTCACCCGCCGAAAGCAGATGGGCCGACTGCGGCTCCCAAGGCTCTTCCTCCGGTTCTGAAGAGGGATCGATTTCCTCAGGGTGGTTTTCCACCGACGGCGTCCCCCGGTAGGCTTCAACCGCGGCCTGTTCTTCCCCCGCGGTCCCGCAGAAGAAGGTTTCAAAACCGGCGGCCAAAAGGAGGCCGACCAGAAAGGTGATAACGAATTTTTTCATAGGTATTCTCCGATGTAAGGCAGCTTCATATCCGACAGCACCCTGCCGTTTCCGGCAAGATAGCTATATTTTAGCACAATGCCGCGGGAAATGCAAGAAAAACGAAAAAAACAGGGAGCCGGGTACAGACCCGGCCCCCTTCAAAGGACAAAATTATTTGATCATGCTGGCGACTTCATCCGCGAAATTGTCAGAACGCTTTTCAAGGCCTTCGCCCTTTTCCAGACGGGCATAAGCGGTCAGAACCATCTTGCCGCCCATGGCTTTCGCCTGGGAATCGAGGTACGCCTGGACGCTCATCTTCTCGTCCTTGACGAAGGGCTGTTCCTTCAGGCAGGCATCCTTGTAGAAGTTGCCGAGCTTGCCGTTGACAATGCCCTCTTTGACCTTTTCGGGCTTGTTCGCCATCTTGGGATCGTTGTCCATCTGGGCTTTGATGATCTCTTTTTCCTTCTCGAGGACGTCGGCGGGGACATCTTCCTTCGCCAGGTAGGTCGGGTTGGAGAACGCAACCTGCATCGCGACGTCCTTCGCGGCGGTCTTAAAGCCGTCCTTGTCCGCGAGGTCGGTGTCGAAGTTGACCAGGACGCCGATCTTGCCGCCGGAGTGGACGTAGGAGACAACATTGCCTTCCATCCGGACAAAACGGCGAACCTTCATATTCTCGCCGATGACCTGGATGCGGTCACGGACCGCCTCTTCGACGGTCATGCTGGTGTTGGCGCAGGGCAGAGCCATCAGCGCTTCCACATCAGCAGGGTTTTCCTTGACGATGGTCGCGGCGATGTTGTTGCACATCTCAACGAAGGTCTCGTTCTTCGCGACGAAGTCGGTCTCGGCATTGACTTCCAGCACGACGCCGACATTCCCTTCGACAACCGCGACAACCAGGCCCTCAGCCGCAATACGGCTGGCCTTTTTCGCGACGGCGGCGAGGCCCTTTTCACGCAGGAACTCGACAGCCTTGTCCATATCGCCGTCGGTAGCGGCCAGGGCCTTTTTGCAGTCCATCATGCCGCATCCGGTTTTTTCACGCAGTTCTTTAACATCAGCAGCGGTAAATGCCATGATAATATCCTCCTCAGTTTGTTTGGCGGGTAAAAAACCCGATTGGGGTTTCCCATCGGGTTTTTAGCCTGTGTTCAGCTTATTCCTCGACCGGGACTTCTTCTTCGGTGGCGGGAGCGTCGCTCTGGCCCTGACGGCCTTCGAGAACAGCGTTCGCCATAGCGCCGGCAATCAGCTTGACGGCACGGATCGCGTCGTCGTTGCCGGGGATCACATAGTCAACTTCGTCGGGGTCGCAGTTGGTGTCAACAATCGCAACGATCGGGATATGCAGCTTTCTCGCTTCGGAAACCGCAATCTTTTCCTTCTTGGGGTCGACAATAAACAGGGCAGCCGGCAGGGCTTTCATCTTCTTGATGCCGCCGATGAACTTTTCCAGCTTCTCGATCTCGAGTTTGAGCTTGACGACTTCCTTTTTGGGAAGGAGCTCAAAGGTGCCGTCCTCTTCCATCTTGCGCAGCTGGGCGAGGCGTTCAATTCTCTTCTGGATGGTCTTGAAGTTGGTCAGCATGCCGCCCAGCCATCTGGCGTTGACGTAATGCATCCCGCAGCGGTCGGCCTCTTCCTTGATGGAATCGGCAGCCTGCTTCTTGGTGCCGACAAACAGGATTTCGCCGCCGTTTGCCGCAACGTCACGGACAAAGCTGTAAGCCTCGTCCAGCTTGCGGACGGTCTTCTGCAGGTCGATGATGTAGATGCCGTTTCTCTCGGTGAAGATATACGGCGCCAT
>DVHA01000129.1 GCA_018712425.1 Candidatus Faecivivens stercoravium
CGCGGTCATCCTGGATATGAAGGACGGGGAAGACTTGGAAAAGAAGGCCCGGGAGGTCGATGGCCTCTTCCGGGAATACCTCCATTTCAGCGTCAACTTTTATATCGGTTCGCCGGTACTGGTTTACCGGCTGTCGGCCGAGGTGCGCCGCCTTCAGGCAGCCGACCGGGAAAATGTCATCCAGAGCGGCGGCGTCCACCTGCTGGGCCCTCCGGGGGGAGGCGCAAATATCCCAGCCGACAAGCCCGCCCGGATGGATATGGCGGGGCTCCGGGAACTGCTGGCCGCCGGGGACGCCTACCGGGTGATCGGGCGGGTCAAGGACTACTTTTCCGCCCTGCCGCGGGCGAAGATTACCCCGCAGCTCTTGCAGGACTTCCAGCTGGACTTCACCCAGCTGCTCTACGGCTCATTGTCCGAGCGGCAGATCGAAGCCCACCAGCTCTTCTCGCTGCCGGACGTCCAGACCCTCTACAGCCGGGCGGGCAGCTCGCTGATCGACACCCTCAAATGGGTCAGCTTTATCACCCAGCAGGTGGCCGACGCGATCCAGTCCTCCAGCCGCGCCCAGACGATCACCGGCCGGGTCAAAGCCTACATCGACGAGCACTACGCCGAGCATGTCAGCAAGGCGGAGCTGGGGGCGATGCTCTATCTAAACCCCGATTACCTGGCCAAACTCTTTAAAAAGGAGACCGGCCAGGCGCTGAACGACTACATCGCCCAGGTGCGGGTAAACGCCGCCAAGGCGATGCTGGCGGACGAATCGGTGCCGCTTACCGACGTCGCCACCCGGGCGGGGTTTGACTATTATTCTTATTTTTCCACGACGTTTAAAAAGGCCGTCGGCATCAGCCCCAGCGACTACCGCAGAAAGGTACTGGGCCATGAGCCGGGGCCGGAAGGGGAGAACGGGTAATGCGGGACTATCTTTCACAGTTTAAACGGGACTTCGCGCTCTGCGCGGCGGCGTCGATCGTATTGGGGCTTCTGCTGCTCCTCTACCCCGACACCTCCGGGACGATCCTCGCGGTCATCATCGCGCTGGCCCTCGCCGCGATGGGGGCGATGCACATCTTAAACTATCTCTTCCGCCGGTTCCCTGACGACATCGGCCGGATGGACCTGGTCAGCGGGCTGTTGATGGCGGGGATCGGGGCGTTCCTCTTTTTCCGGCCGGGGGTGCTGATTGGGGTACTGCCGGTGGTCATGGGGTTCCTCCTGCTATTCGGCGGGGCGGTCAAGCTCCAGAACGCCATCGACCTCGCCCGGCTGAAAGCGCCGCTCTGGTGGGTCATCCTGATTCTGGCGGCGCTGTCGGTCATCGCGGGGATTGTGGTGCTTTTAAACCCCTTCGCGACGGCGGAACTGCTGCTGATGTTCCTGGGGGCCTCCCTCCTCATCGACGGGCTTTTCGACATCTACACCCTCATCACCCTCCACCGCCGGGTCAAACGGTTCCGCAAAGATTTGGAGGGGAAGTAATTTTTTTCAGCCCGACCGCACAATTTTTGGAGTATTGAATGTTGATTTCGCTGCCCTTATGGCAGCGACCAGGCTCCTCGCCTGGACTCGCCAAGTTTCACTTGGATGGACCAGAGACTCTGTCTCTGGACTCTGCCAGGAGCCGCAGGCCCCTGGACCCATTGTCCGCCGCGGCCGTGTCACCCGCCCCAAACGCGTGAGACTGCGGATCCGCGGGCCCGCAGTCTTCGGTTCTGCCGATGGACGCTCGGAAAGTCGGGTGCGTAAATCGGGGCCGCCGTTCTTATTTTCCTTTTCGATGGGTTCGCTGGTAAACCCCATGTGCGGCGCAGAAATCCGGTTTCAGCGCCACGGGGCGAAGTAGTAAAAAGTTTTACTCGATTTTTTTCAAAAAATCGCGGGAGTGGAGAGGGCAGAGCCCTTTCCCAGGCACTCGCCTTCTGTACTTCCGAAGCTGACCACAGCTTTGCTACTGATAATGAAGCGTGCGCAGCACCCAAACAATACTCTAAAAAAAATTTACCGCCTACAGCGGCCCCGACCGAAAAAGGGGCCGCTGTAGCACTGTAAAGCCTTGAAAAACATAAGGGAATGTGGTATGATATAGTATATCCGCCGTAACCCGGCGATGAAAGGAAGCAAACGATATGAACGTGGTCTATATCTCCCCCAATTTCCCGACCAACTACTACCGGTTCTGTGAGGAGCTCCGCCGCAACGGCGTGAGCGTCCTCGGCATCGGCGACTGCCCCTACGAGCAGCTGACCCCCGAACTGAAGGCGGCCCTCACCGAATATTACAAGGTCGGCAGCCTCGAGGATTACGACGAGCTGATCCGGGCGGTCGGCTATTTCACCTTCCGCTACGGCAAGATCGACTGGCTGGAGTCGAATAACGAGTACTGGCTGGAGACCGACGCGGCGCTGCGCACCGACTTCAACATCAATTCCGGCCTTAAGACCCCCGACATGCCCAAAATCAAGTATAAGTCCAAGATGAAGGAATACTACGCGAAGGCCGGTATCCCCACCGCCCGCTACCACCTGGTGGACACGCTGGAAAA